>JABRVY010000486.1:0-25645 GCA_039961755.1 Acidobacteriota bacterium
GTAGCCGGCGATTCTCACGCTCCCCTCCGCTGGGCGACGCGCAGACCTGCGGAGCGGGCGCGGGGGTTGGCGGCCACCTCGGCGGGGGAGGGCCGGATCGGCCGGCGGGTGACGATGTCCAGCAGAGCTTGCGGGTGACACACGCACTGGCGGGTTCCCGGCGGGCACACGCAGCTGCCGGAGAGGCGTTTAAGGGTGCGCTTGACGAGTCGGTCCTCGAGGGAGTGAAAAGTGATGACCGCCAGCCGTCCGCCGGGAGCCAGGAGGCGAGTCGCCTCGGCCAGCGCCGGTGGGATGCCCTCCAGCTCGCGGTTGGTGGCGATGCGCAGAGCCTGAAAGGTCCTGGTCACCGGGTCGGTGCGCCCCCGCCGCGGACCCAGGGCCCGGGCCACCACCTGTCGCAGCTGCCCGGTGGTGCGCAGCGGTTCGCGCTGGCGAGCCGTGACGATGGCCCGCGCCACCCGCCGCGCCCGCGGCTCCTCGCCGCAGTCGCGGAGGATCCGGGTCAGTTCCTCCTCGCTCAGGGTGGCCATGAGCTCCGCCGCGGTCATGCCGCGCCCCGAAAAGCGCATGTCCAGCGGCGCATCGAAGCGGAAGGAAAAGCCCCGCTCGGGGGTGTCCAGCTGCAGGGATGACACCCCGAGATCGAAGAGCACACCGTCCAGCTGCGAGACGCCGAGCTCCCGCAGCACGCTGGCAAGGTCCACGTAGCTGGCCTGGACGAGACGGGTGCGGGAGGAGAAGGGGGCCAGGGTGATGCGGGCCTGGGCGAGGGCGTCAGGGTCCACATCGATGCCCACCAGGACGAGCTCGGGGAGCGCTTCCAGCAGGGCGCGAGCGTGGCCTCCCAGGCCGAGGGTGGCGTCGGCGATGAGGCGGGGTCCTGGAGCTGCCAGGGCGGTGACGACCTCCTGGCAGAGGACCGGGCGGTGCCGAGGAGCAGTCGCCATGGGGGCACCGTCACAGCTCCAGGGCGGCCAGCGCCGCCAGCTCCTCGTGGGTGAACGGCGTGGCCAGCTCCGCCTGGGCGCGCTCCCGCGCCACGACGGCGAGGAATCGGCCCCGGCCCGAGACCACCACCTCCGAGGTGACGTTGACCACCTCCCGCACCAGGGCTGGCACCAGCACCCGCCCCTGGCTGTCGACCTCCTGCTCCTGCCCGTAGTTGGCGTGTTCCAGGAGACGCGCCACCAGCGGATCGAGGGACGGGCGGGCGAGGGCCCGGCGCTCCAGTTCTTCCCACACGGAAATCGGGTAGACGCGCAGCTCGTGGGGCAGCAACGAGGTCACGAAAACGGTATTGCCGTACCAGCTTTCCAGTTGAGACTTGAGGCGCGCGGGGAGTTTGAGGCGACCCTTGTCGTCAATGGAAGCCTGGAAACTCCCGCGAAAATGCTCCATTCTGGTTCACCCCGCGGAGCCCCGACCGTGGTCGGCTGACCACATTGGTCCACTTCGCTCCACTATTGTCCACTGCCATCATGGGGCGGTCCCGCACCGAAGTCAAGGGGGAGGACAGGCGCTCGCCTTTTTCTGGCTGGTCGACGACCGAGGAGATGCCTGGCGAGGGACTGCTCGCGCTGGCGAGTGTCCGCTAGGATGGCTGCGGCGGCACGAAGAGCTCGGGCCGGGTTTCGACCACGTATCGCTTCTTCAAGTTATCCACCACCAGCCGGAGGCGCGCGTGGTAGCGTTCGCTGAGCTCCTTCTCATGGAGTTCTTCCTGCAGCTCGCTGGTGAATGGCCGGACACTCGCGGGGGTACGGGAGAGAAGCTGAAGGATGTGAACGCCGGCTGAAGACACGAACGGTTCGCTGATTTCTCCCGGCGCGAGGGCCTGGACCACCTGGCGTACCTCGGCGCGGAGATCATCGAGTGCCAGTTCTCCCAGATCGCCACCGGAGGCGTTGCCCCGCTCCACCTCCTCGGCCACCAGCGTCGCGAAGTTGCCGCCGCTGCGCGCGGCCGCGCCCAGACGCCGGGCACGCGCGAGCTCGCGCTCACGCTGCTGCTCGTCCGCGAAGGGCAGGACGAGGTGCACGATGTGGACCTTCTCTGGCTGCATGTAGGCGTCCCGTTCACGCTCCCAGCGCGCCCTGAGTTCCTGCTCGGTGATGGGGATTTCCCCGACCTCCTTCTGCAGGGCTCGATTGATGGCGATGGTATCGCGCAGGCGGGCGCGCAGGCCGGTGAGGGAAAGCCCCATGTCCCGCAGCATGGCGTCGAACGCCGCCTCGCTCTCGATGTGGTTGCTCTGGCGGAGCTGGGTGACGGCCTGGTCCACCTCGTCGGAGGAGATGTCGATCTTGAGCTCCTGGGCGCGCTCCAGCAGGCACAACTCGTCGGCGGCCTCCTGGACCAGCGCGGCGTACTCGGACGGAGGGATGGGAGCGCCCATCTCGGCGCCCTTTTCCAGCACCCGCCGGTGCATGTCGCGGATGGTGAGGATGCGCTCGTTGACGCGCACCACGATCCCCTCGACGATCTCGGCGGATGCCGGTACCCCGAGCAGGATGGCGAAGGCGACGACGACAGGAATTCTCATCATGACTTCTCCTCGAAGGGGTTGCGACAGGGGAAGGTGGCGGCACGGCAGTCCACCTGGATCTTGAGGGCCGAAGCCAGATGGTCCAGGCAGGCGCGCTGCGCCGCTTCGGCCTCGCGTGCGGCCGCGGCTCGCCGGGAGCGCTGGCGCTGCTCCTCTTCGCCGAGACCGGTGCGCCGGTCCATCACCTGGAAGATGTGCCAGCCGGCGTCGGACGCGACGGGCGCGCTGATGCCGCCGCGGGGGAGTGCGGCCACCGCTGCCTCGAACTCCGGTGGCAGTTGCCCCCGTTCCACCCAACCCAGCATGCCGCCGGTGGCGGCATTGGGGGCGCGGGAGACGGCTCGCGACACCTCCGCAAAGTCTTCGTTGCGAAGCAAACGTTCCCGGGCCGAACGGGCTGCCGCCGCGTCCGGGAGGACCAGCTGCCGCAGGAGGATTCGCTCTGCACTGGTGGTCCCTTCCTCTTGGGCCTCGGCGGGGCCCGCTGCTGCCTGGGAAAGGTCCGGCGGAGGCACCGGACACAACTCCTCCAGGCGCTGGCGCGCCAGGGCGCTGCGCTGTTCCGGCGACAGGGACGCCGGGGCCCCGTTCTTACCCGCCGCCAGCAGCACCTCCTCCCGCAGGTACAGCTCCATCAGGCTGCCCGCCAGTTCCGGGCTCAGCGTACTCGGCTCGCGGCCGGTCTCGCGGCGCAGGTACTCCTCCACCTCCGCTACCGTGACGACGCGGCTCCCCACCTGAGCCAAGGGGCGAGGTCCGCGATGACAGGCGGTGGCACAGGTCGCAGCCAGGAGGACGCACGCGAAAGTGCGCACGCCCTTGAGTCTAGCACGCAGAAAGGATGATTGGCACGCCGGGATCGTGTAAGGTGCCCGACATGCCCACAGGAGGCGGCTACGTGTTCAAGGATTTCCCCCACTCCTCCCATCGCCGGCTGTTGGCCCTCCTCCCGCCTCCCCCGGGCAGGGTTCTGGACGTGGGCACGGCTGGAGGGTACATGGGCGTTGCCTTGACCGCCCGGGGGTACACCGTGGTGGGAATCGAGGCGGATTCCGCGGCGGCGCGCGCCGCAGCGCCTGCCTACACCGCTCTTTACCACGCCGACGTGACGACACGCCCGGTTCTGGCCCAGGCTCCCTTCGATGTCGTGCTGCTGGCAGACGTGCTCGAACACCTGCCCGATCCGGCGGCCACCCTGGCCTGGGCCGTGGGGCTTCTGGCGGCAGGGGGGCGGGTGTTGGTTTCTGTCCCCAACGTGGCCTTCATCTCCGTTCGTCTGGGGCTGCTGGTCGGTCGCTTCCAGTATCGGCCGCGCGGGATCCTCGACCGCACCCACCTGCGCTTTTACACCAGGCGGTCGCTGGTGCAAGAGATCCGCAGTGCAGGCCTGCAGCCGCAGCGCGTGCTGGGCGTGCCCCCTCCTCTACCCTTGGTGTTCGCCGCCACCGCCCGCTGGCCCGGGCGAGTGCTGCTGGAGGCGGCAGCCTTGGCCGCGCGCCTGTGGCCGCAGCTCTTCGCCTATCAGTTCGTGGTGGAGGCGACCCGGTGAGGTCGTCGCAACGCCCCAAGATCACGGTGGTCATGCCGGCCTACAACGCGGCGCGCACCCTCGCCGCCTGCGTGGCCGACATCCCGCGCTCGGTGGTGGACGAGATCATCCTGGTGGACGATGCCAGCCAGGATGATACCGTGGCGATCGCGCGCGAGTTGGGCCTGGAGGTGATTCGCCACCCGGTCAACCGTGGCTACGGGGGAAACCAGAAGACCTGCTACCGCCAGGCGCTGTCCCGGGGTGCGGACATCGTGGTCATGGTCCACCCGGACCATCAGTACGACCCTCGCATCATCCCCCAGCTGGTGGCGCCCATCCTCGACGGGCGGGCCGATGCGGTGTTCGGCAGTCGCATGCTAGGCGGCCGCGCGCGGGAGGGGGGCATGCCGCTGTGGAAGTACCTCGCCAATATCGCCCTCACGCGGCTGGAAAACTCGGTGATGGGCCTGCAGCTGACCGAGTTCCACTCCGGGTTTCGCGCCTACTCGCGGCATTTTCTGGATCGAGTGAGGTTCGAGGCCAACTCCGATGCCTTCGTGTTCGACTCGGAAATCATCGCCCAGGGTGTGTTGGCGGGGCTGAGAATGGTCGAGATCCCCATCGCCACCCGTTACTTCCCGGAGGCATCGCAGATCGGCGTGCTGGCATCGCTGCGCTACGGCCTGGCCATCCTGGGGTTGCTGGTGCACTTTCTGGCCCACGTGGGCGGGCTGCGGCGCTGCCCAGCGTTGCTGCCCCGCTGACCCTCTTGCTTCAAGGGTCGAAGCGGACCGGCCGCGGGGGTTTGAGGTAGCGAGCGAGGAAGGAATAGATCTCGCGCCGGGCGGCGCGCGCGTCGGGGGTGTCCAGGCGGTCGTGGGAGTGGCCGCCGGTGCCGGCGGGCCATACCTTGTACTCGAACTTCTTGCCTGCCGCCTTGAGAGCCTGGATCAGGTGCTCCACCTCGATGTAGTTCACGTCCTCGTCGTCGGGGGTGGTGTGGATGAGCAAGGGGACGGCCAGCTTGTCCACCTGCCACACCGGCGAGCGGCGCTTGTACTCCTCGATGTCCTGGCGGACCGAGGCGCCCACGTGGTAGTCGGCGGAGAACAGCTCGCGGTAGGAGGCATCCTGATACCCCATGCGCATCACCAGGTTGGACACGGGCACCCCGGCAAAGACACAGGCATACTCGCCCGGGTGAGCGAAGCTCGCCATCAGGGCGATAAGCCCCCCATGGCTCCAGCCCACCAGGCCCACGCGCCTGGCATCCGCCTCGGGGAAGGTCGCCAGGGCCCATCGCATGGCGGCGTGGACGTCATCCACCTCCCGCCCTCCGTAATCGATGAGTTCCTGGAACGCCCGTCCGTACCCGGTGGAGCCGCGGTATTCGGGAGCCACCACGAGATACCCCTGGCTCACCAGTTCCCGAACGATGTGGGCGTAGTAGGTGGTGAAGTCGGCGTGCACGCCGCCGTGGGGGAGCACCACCACCGGCATCTTTTCCCCCGCCGCGCGCTGGCGAGGCGTGAAGGTGTAGGTGTAAAACTTGATGGGATTGCTGGCACCGGGTGCCTTGGGCTTGGCCGGGTTGGCGTCGGGGGGGCCCATGATGCGCCACTTGTCGACCACCGCGATGTCGCCCACCCGCTGAAACCAGGCGACGTCGTCGATGGCCTTCGCCAGCTGGTCCAGCTGGTACTCCAGCGCCTGCTGACGACGCTGCATCTCGGCAAGGGCCTGCTGCAGGTCGGTGGTGCTCTCCTGGGCGGTGGCCAAGGGAGCGCACAGCACTCCGATGACGGTCATGACGGCGAGGAAACGACTCCATCCCACGAGCGCCTCCCTCGGTGGCCGGGACACCGGCTCCGACTGATTGTAGCCCGCGGTCAGCCCTTGCCCTTGCCCAGACCGGGCGGGGGTTGCAGCACCGGCAGCTGAGGCTGGCTCTGCGGGGAGGGGTTGGAAAACAGCCTGGTGGCTTCCTCGGTGGCGGTGCGCGTCACGGTCACCCGGTCCGAGCGAGTGTGGGCGTTCTCCTGCCCGTTGGCATCCAGGCCGATGACGGCGAGCACGGCGGGGAAGCGAACGCCCTCGACGATCTGGGTGGTCGGCCAGGAAATACGCATGCCGTCGGCAATGATCCCTCTCCCCAGATCGGTGAAGGGGCTTTCCGCCTGTACCAGTTGAAAGGTGTCGCGATCGACCGACACCGTCCAGGTGGTGGCGATCTGCGGGGTGTGGAAGAAGGTGCGGGTGGTTTCCACGCGCAGGTGCCACACTGGCCTGCCCTTGACAGTGCCGGCGGTCACGGAGTTGATACTGACCCCGTCCCAGGTGAGCGAGAAAGGCAGCAGCAGAGGAAACAGATCCGTGGTCATCAGACGCTTGACCATGAGGGGGGTGTTGGTGCGGGTGTCGGGTTTGCCAGCGATGAGCGCCCAGCCACCGTTACCGTCATCGCCGGCGACCACCCTGGCGGCAGGGATTTCGAGTCGGCCTGGCACCGGCCCTGGCAGCCGCACGTAGAAGATCGACTGCGATTGTGTGTGCTTGCCGTCGAGGGTGATCTCTTCCCGCTCCACGGTCAACTTCACCAGCGCGAGCCGGCGCAAGGCGTCCATCCCCCCGGCGGCCTCGAGGGTGCGGCGCAGCGCCGAAACCGGCGAAGGAACCGCTGGCTCGCCGGCGGACGCCGTGCCTGGTCGAGACAGCGATGCCAGCACCAGCGCTCCCAATGTCATCCCCAGTACTCGTCGCATCGATCCCCCTCCATCCAACTGTCAGCTGCGTGGCCGGTCGAGCACGCCGTGCCGGCTCGGCCGGCCATCATGGCACGCTCGCGGCGAATGCGCGATCACAGTGGAGCTGCCTGGGCGAGTCTTGCCATCGTCCTCGCCGCCCCACGGGGGTGAAAGCGAAAAGCGTGCCAGGTGAGGGCGCGCGAGTGGCGGCGAACGTCAACCCCTGCGCCTGGGCGGAAAAGTCGCACGTGTGTTCAGGTGGTGGGGAGGAGGGGAGAGTCGGCGGAGCGGCCGGTGGTCGCTCACGGGACGCGGTGGCTGGGCCGGTGGGTAGGGAGTGGTGGATTCAGAGGTCGCGCCGGGGGGCCGCCTACGCCCCCTGCGGCGCCATGGGCGGGGGGTCGCAGGACCCCCCGAAACGCAAATGGTCGGGGCGAGAGGATTTGAACCTCCGACCACACGGTCCCGAACCGTGTGCTCTACCAGGCTGAGCTACGCCCCGGCCGCGGGGTGGGGAGAGTACACCACCATGGCCGCGGTCGCAAGAGGCGGGGCTTTAAAAGGCGGTGCGCGAATCGAGGATGGTGCCGAGGCCGGTCAGGTCAATGAGCAGGCGAACGTCGCGGCGCTGGTAGGGCGCGATGCGATAGTCGCGCAGCTCCACCAAGGCGGCCCAGCAGCTGGCCTTCCAGCGCAGCAGGTAGCGCTGCTCCAGCAGTTCGGCCCGGTGGATGTCGTAGACAATGCCCGACTCGATACGCCAGGCACCGGTCGGGGGGCCGTATCCCCCGGCCAGGCGGGTCTGCGAGGAGGTGATGTCACCCGTGGTGGGGCTGTAGCTGCTGTACCAGGTCACGGCGGCCATGGCGCCCGCCCGGGACAACGTCCCCGACAGTGACGTGGACCGCAGGTTGCGAGTCACGGGGTCGACGGTGGCGCGGGCGTCCAGGTTTGTGGTCAGCGCGGGAGAGACACGCAGCCAGAAGCTCAATGGCCCGCTCTGACTGGCCGGGCTCCCCGGCAGCGCCGGCGTCAGTGGCTGCGAGAAGGAGTAATCCTGGCTCACCTCGAAGGTGGCCAGTTCCCGGCTGGCAGTATCGCCGGACTTGAAAAAGAGTCGGTTGGAGAAGTTCCAGGTCAGGCGGTTGGACACCTGAACCAGGTCCTTCTGATCGAAAACATGGATGCGGCTGGCGTCGCCGGGGTCGGAAACATAGGCGTAGTCCAGGCGTGGCTCGATCAGATGCTTCAGTTTGTTGCCGTTGGCCCGGCTCCACACCCGGGACACCGAAGGCCCGACGAAGGAGAGACCGCCGGTGAAGTAGGTGCGCGTCAGGGGTTCGTCCACGAGAGTCCGGCGATCGCCGGAGTAGGTGGCGGTGTAGTGGGTGAGGCGTGCCCCGGCGGTGGGCGTGAGGTTGAGCCAGGTGAAGCCGGGGAGCAGCAGCGCCAGGGTGGGGTAGAGGTCCAGGCGCTGGTATTGCGCCCGCAGACCCGCCTGGCGGTCAACGCGGAAGTGATTGGCCGTTCCCACGGCGCTGGCGTAAATCGGGGTGGTGCCGAGACGGCTGGCGCGCAGGCGGTACTCCAGCTCGGGCAGGCGGTCGAGGACGACCACCTGTCGACGCTGTCCGGAATCGAAGAAGGTGCGCTGGTGGTCGATCTTCAAGTTGGCGGTCTGGGGACCCCAACTGCGCGACAGGGTGAGGTGCGAGTAGAGGGTGCGCTGGGCGTTACGCTCGAAGGAGCGCTCGAAGCTCTGGAAGAAGTCCAGGTTGGAGAGCTCGTTGAGCTCGGCCCGCAGCACGTAGCCGGAAGGGAAGAGCTGGTGGTGTTTGCCCTCGGCCTTCCACTCCCAGCGCCGGCCGTGCGGGTCAGTGGCGGGGTCATACCTGGGGTTGCGAATGACCATGGCAGTGAGCTCGCCGGCGGCGTTCTCGGCAGGGGCCCAGCGCGCCTCCTGTCCGACCTCCACGAACCCCTTGGAGTAGAGGTCGAGAAAAAAGGTCGTGTCGAAGGAGCGAGAAATCGGCCAGAAGAGCGAGTTTCCCAGATAGGCACCTTGCCGGCTGTTGGATCCGAAACGGGGCACCAGTAAACCGAAGGCACGCTCCTGCTTGACCGGCCAGATCATGCGGGGGATGTAGATGACAGGAATGCCCCGGGCTTTCAGGGCGGCGCCGACGAAGTGACCGTATCCTTCCAGCTCCAGCCGTCCCTCCCGCGCCTCGATGGTCCAGGCCGGTTCGCCCTCCTCGCTGGTGGCACAGGAGGTAAAAACACCGTGCTCGAACCGGTAGCGCGACTCGTCAAGTTTTTCGACCACCTTTGCCCGCAAGGAATAGCTGGGCGGAAAGACGGCGGTGACGTCCCACAGGGTGCCGGTCTTGCTCTTGAGATCGAACTCGAGGCGGTCGCAGGCTATGCGAGTCGGGCCCTGATCGAGCACGACGTTGCCCCGGGCGCGCACCGTCAGCGTGGCCTGGTCAACCTCAACCTCGTCGCAGCGCAGCGAAATGTCCTGATAAAAAATCTCCACGTTACCGGTACCGCACCAGAGAGTGTCCTGAATCCACTGCTGGCTGGCCGCATGCAGAGAAACGGCGTCCCGGGGGGGATCCAGGGCCATGGCGAAGGGGGTGGCGAGCAGCGCCAGGACAGCGACGCAACTCGGCGGCCAGCGCGCGCTCATCTCCGGCCGCCCGTACCGGCCGCTCGCCGGCCAGCGCGGCGACCAGGCAAGGAGATAGCGCAGGACTGCGGCTTCATGACGGGGCATTGTAGCTCGCCACCCGGGCCGCCCGCCCGTTCCATTCGTCGGGAGGTATGCTGTCAGGCGGAATGCGGTGGCTGGCCCTGGATCTCGGGAAGGAGCGAGTGGGGGTGGCGATCTGTGACTCGCGAGAGACCCTGGCGACCGCGTTGCCGCCCCTGCCCAGGGCGGCCTTGCTGGAGAGCGTTACCGCCATGATCAGGGAGTACGGGGTCGAAGGGATCGTCGTTGGTGTTCCCCTCACCGCCCGGGGTGAAAGCCGCGGCGAGGCGAGAGCCGAGGAGGTGGTGGCCCGGCTGGAAGAACTGGGCGTCCCGGTGGAGCGCGAAGACGAACGGGGTACCACGGCGGCCGCGGAAACGCTGTTGCGCGACGCCGGGGTGCCGCGGCGAAAGTGGCGGGAGCGGGTCGATTCGCTTGCCGCCCAGCTCATTCTGGAGGCATTCCTCGAACGTCGCCGGCGGCCGGGTCTTCCGGTCTCATCGAAGTCGGAGTGATCACGGAGCAGTCCGTCGAGGTTGGCGCTTCCGAGTGGTCCCGGTCGGAACGATGGTGCACCTCGGCTACCCCTGCAACCGTTGACCTTGCCTCCCGCCGATGCTAGTTTGAGGCGAGAGCAGGCTGCCGGGAGGGGGTCCCCATGGCGGAGAATTTGACGACGTTCGGTTCCTACCTGTTGCTCAAACGGCGGGCCACCGATGCGCTGGGCGAGTTGTGGCGCGCCGGCGAGATGGAGCGGGCCGGTTTCAAGCGCATCGCCTGGCTGCGCCTTTTCAACCATCGCGGCCTGGACCGCTCGGCGCTGGAGTCCGATGTCGGCGTGGCCAACCAGGTGGCGGCGCATCTGAAGGGCTCCAACGTCGCCCGCTCGGCGGCATTCGGGGTGGAGGATGGCGTCCCTTACATGGCCTGGGACTTCGTGCCCGGGCAGCCGCTGGACCAGCTCCTGGCGCGGGTGGCGAGCGAGCAGTTTCCGGTCGCCATTGACAACGCCCTGCTGATCACCGAGAAGATCTCGGCGGCCCTGGCGGCAGGGCTTACCGTGGAGCGGGGCGGAGAGCCACTGATCCACGGGTTCCTCATTCCCAGCATGGTGATGGTGGGCAATGACGGGGAGGCGGCGGTGGCCGGCTTCGGCCTGATGCGCGGCCTGCTGGCCAACCTCGACCGGGTGGAGGTGCAGGCGCTGGCAGCGCCCTACCTGGCGCCAGAGGTGCTGAACACTTCGAGTGCCAGCCGCCGCTCCGACGTCTACTCGCTGGGGGCGATTCTCTACCACCTGCTGTGCGGTCATGCGCTGCCTGCCGATCCCGCCCAGCGGGCAGAGGCGCTCAAGGCGCCGCAGCTCGCCCTGGATGAGGGGCCGGTTCCTGAGGACGTCCTGGCGATTCTGCGCAAGGCCCTGGCAGCGCGGCCAGACGAGCGCTTCTCCTCGGCGGTCGACTTCAAGCGCGACCTGGAGAAGCTCCTCTACGGCGGCGCCTATTCTCCCACCTCCTTCAACCTGGCGCTGTTCATGGATCGCCTGTACCGTCAGGATATCGAGGAGGAGGACCGCGAGCTGCAGCGCGAGAAGACCCTCGATGTCACCCCGTACTACAAGCCACCCAAGGGAGTCAGCGATGTGCCCGCGGCGGTGGCCGAGATGGCCAAACCCAGCCGCGTGCCACTGCTGGTGGCGGCCGGCGCCGTGGTCGTGTTGGGAGCGGTGGTGCTGTTCCTGCTGTTCGGCCGGCCAGCCCCCCAACCCATCGACGAGGCGGCGCAGAAACAGATGTTCTCGGAGCTCGTCGGCGTGGAAGTGGCGCGGCAGCTCGCCGAGCGTGAGGCCAAGCTGCGGCAAGAGCTGGAGTTGGAGAAGGAGAAGACGGCCGAGGTGCGGGCGCAGCTGGAAAAGCTGCAGCGCGCCGCCTCCCAGGGCACCCAGCGGTTGTCTTCCGAGGAGCAGACGAGACTGGAAGAAGCAAAACGACTTCTGGCCGCTCGCGAGGCCGAGGAGCGGCGCCGCGAGGAAGAGCTCGCCAAACTGCAACAGCAGCGCGCCGAGGCGCAGGCTGCCGCGGTGCGGCCGACCCCTCAGCCCACCGCCGTGATCGAGCGGGTGCCGACCCCTGTCCCGGTGCAGCCCACCGCGGTGGCGGCGGTGGTGGAACCCACGGCCGTGCCGGTGGTACCGGCACCCACGGTGGCAACACCCGCAGAGCCGCCCGGCGCGCCGGTGCCGGCGGTGCCGGGGATCGGCCTGGGTGGCGCGGGGGTGCGTGAGGGCGATTTTGTCGACTACACGCAGGTGGACTCCCCGCCGGTGATTCTCGTCAAGGAGGATGTCATCCTGCCGCGCAGCGTGCAGCGCCTGGGTGCGGCGACCGGGACGGTGATCCTGCAGGCCCTGGTGAACCATCAGGGGGCGGTCGAAAAGGTGGAGGTGCTCCGCGGCTTTCCGGTGCCGCGCTCCGGCGTCGACGAGGCGTGCATCGAGGCGGTCAAGAAGTACCGCTTCAAGCCCGGCATGAAGCACGGCGTGCGGATCAGAACCCACGCCACGGTCACCCTGCACATCGACCTGTCCAAGGCCAAGGTCGCCCGTTGAAGCCCGAAGGGCGCCGCTGAATCACCCCGGGAGCGGGAGCTCCGCCGCGCCGGTCCGCCGCCGGCGCGGTGGAGTACGTGTCACCCCTCCGCCCAGTTAGCAGGAGGGGCTGAGCCCTCCGCCCATGCGGCCGGTTGCGGACCTGACCGCAGCGGTCACGACGGCAGCTGGATGCTCGCCAGAAACTGCTCGTTGCTCTTGGTTTGCTTCAGCTTGGACAGCAGTAGCTGCATCGCCTCGTGGGGAGACAGGGTGGCGAGGGCGCGCCGCAGGAGGTAGATCTTCTCCACCGTCTCCGGAGGGTAGAGCTTCTCCTCCTTCCGGGTCCCTGATTGGGGGATGTGGATGCAGGGGAAGATGCGCCGCTCGAAGAGATCGTGGGAGAGGACAATCTCCATGTTGCCGGTACCCTTGAACTCCTGAAAGATCACCTCGTCCATGCGCGAGCCGGTGTCCACCAGGCAGGTGGCGATGATGGTCAGCGAGCCGCCGTTTTCGATGTTGCGCGCCGAGCCGAAGAAGCGTCGCGGCTTTTCCATGGTTCGGGCGTCGATCCCGCCTGACAGGATACGACCCGAACCGCGCTGGTTGTTGTTGTAGGCGCGGGACATGCGGGTGAGAGAGTCCATGAAGACGACGACGTCCTGCCCCAGCTCCACCAGGCGCCGGGCGCGCTCCAGCACGATCTCAGAGACATCGATGTGGCTTTGCACCGACTCGTCCGAGGAGGAGGCCACTACCTCGCCCCGCACCACGCTCCGACGCCAGTCGGTCACCTCTTCGGGGCGCTCGTCGACCAGCAACACGAAGATGGTCACCTCCGGGTGGTTGATCGCGATGGCGTGGGCGAGTTGCTGCAGAAGCGTGGTCTTCCCCGCCTTGGGGGGAGCGACGATGAGACAGCGCTGGCCCTTGCCGATGGGGGTGATCAGGTCGACCACGCGAGGCTCCAGCAGATCCGGATCGGTTTCCAGCCTGAAGCGCTCGTCGGGGTCGATGGAGGTCAACTCGGCGAAGGGTGTGGCCGCTGCCCGGTACTCCTCCGGCGGCAAGTTCTCGATGGTGTCGATGCTGGCAAGGATCGGCCGCCCTCGCCCGTTGCTGGTCACCTGGCCAGTCAGGGCAAGCCCGGATTCCAGGTGCCAGCGACTCACCAGTGCGGCGTCGACGAGGGGGTCGTTACTGCTCTGGCGCAGCGACGGCGACACCAGCGTCGCCTTGTTGTCCTCTCGCACCCACAAGAACCCCTGGGTGGGAGCGGTTGGCGAGGGGGGGGTCGGTTGGTGACGCCCGCGTCGCCGCCGCGACCGGCGGCGCCGGCTCGCCCTGCTGGTAGCGGCACCAGCCCCCTCCGAGTGGGGCGAGGTGCCCTTGGATTCATCGTTCATCGTTCACGGCTCCTCGGCAGCCGCTCAGGCCTCACGGGGAAAGGCCCGAAGGCCTGGTGCGGCTGCTCGTCAAGACAGGAGTGCGCAGCAGTCAATCCTGCGGCACGGCATCAAGCTTACCTCATGGCGGTGGAGCTGCCAAGTCCCCGGCCCGACAGCCGACCTCCTCGTGTTGCAAGTAGTGGGTGAAAGCATCAACGATGCGAGGGTCCCACCAGCCGCGCGCGGTTTCCTCGCGGATGATGGCCAGCGCCCCCTGGGGCGTTTCCGGTTGCCGGTACGGGCGCTCATTGGTGAGAGCGTCGAACACATCGACCACCTGAAACACCCGCGCCAGGAGCGGGATTTCCTCGCCCGCGAGACCATCCGGATATCCGGTCCCGTTCCACCTCTCGTGGTGGTGGCGGATGATCGGCAGCACCGACCGGAGGGTGCGCAGCGGCGAGCACATCTTGACGCCGATCTCCACGTGGGAGCGCATGATTCTCCACTCCTCCTCGTCCAGGGGTCCGGGCTTGAGGAGGACCCGATCGGGAATGCCGATCTTGCCGATGTCGTGGAGATAGCCGGCGCGCCGCAGCGCCTTGATATCCGCCTCATCTAGACCGAGGCGCTTGCCCAGCTCTGCCGCCAGGTTGGAGAGCCGGTCGCAGTGGTCGCCAGTGCCCACGTCGCGGGCCTCGACGGTGCGGGCGATGGAAAGCAGGATCTGCTCGGCGTCGTCGAGGTCCTGGGTGAGGTGCCGGAAGCTCACCAGGTTGCGCACCCGGACTTCCAGCTCGACCAGGTCGAAGGGTTTGGTGAGGAAGTCGGAGGCGCCCAGTTCGAGTCCGCGCAGACGCGCCTCGCGGGAATCGAAGCCGGTGAGAAACACCACCGGGATCAGATTCGTTTCCGGGCTTGCCTTGAGGCGCTGACAGACCTCGTAGCCGTCCATTTCGGGCATGAGCACGTCCAGGAGGATCACGTCGGGCTGGTGCGTGGTGGCAATCGCGAGACCCTCGGCGCCGCTGCTGGCACTCAACACCTTGAACCCCAGCGGTTCCAGGGCGGAGGTGACCGCCTCTCGGCTGTCCCGCTGGTCATCGATGACGAGAACGGTCCCTTTCGCAGGCATGAGGCGAGAGTAGTTTGCCTTCTTGGAGCGACGAAGACAAGGGGCCAGGGCGGGAAATAACGACGGGGACCGGTTGCCCGGTCCCCCAGAAACGACCGTGAGTGAGGCGGTTGTCTACGGCACCTCGACGATGACGTAGCTGCCGCGGTCGAACTGCGGACGGTAGACGTACATGCGGGTGTACGAGCCGCTCTTGAGCCCCTTGACCGCGCCGGTGAAATCCTCCACCGAGCGGATCTCCCGCCCATTGACCTCGGTGATCAGATCGCCGCGGCGCAGGCCGGCCTCGGCGGCCGCCGACAGCGGCTCGACCTGGGTGACGAGCACGCCGGACACCTCCGGGCCCAGCTCGAAGGAGCGCCGGGTGCGCGGCGTCAGATCGGCGATCTCCAGCCCCAACTTGCCGGCGCCGGTGGCGTCGACGTCGCCGGTGGTCTCGGCTGGCACGCTGCCCGCCTTGCGCTCGGCCAGGGTGACGGTGAAGCTGCGCGTCTTGCCGTCGCGCAAGGCGTCGATCTTGACCTTAGAGCCGGGCGGCAGGCTGGAGACCTTGGAGATGAGCTGCCGGGTCTCACTGACCTTTTCCCCGTTCACCGCGACGATGACGTCTCCGGCCTTGAGACCGGCCTTCTCCGCCGGGCCTTCCTTTTCCAGGTCGTCCACGAAGGCCCCCTCGCGGTTTGCCAGGTTGAACGCCTTCTGGGTCCTCTCGTCGATGTTCCTGACCATCACCCCCAGATAGCCGCGGACCACCCGACCGCTGGACTGCAGCTGCGGCAGAATCTGCTTGGCCACGTTGATGGGGACAGCGAACCCCAGGTTCTGGCCGGCGGCGTTGATGGCGCTGTTGATGCCCACCACCTCGCCCCGCAGGTTGACCAGCGGCCCCCCCGAGTTACCCAGGTTGATGGCGGCGTCAGTCTGGATGAAGTTCTCGAAGGAGGCGGTGACCTCGGATAGCCCCAGCGACCGCCCCTTGGCCGACACCACTCCCACCGTCACGGTGTGGTCCATGTTGAGGGGGTTGCCCACCGCCATCACCCACTCGCCCACCCGCAGGGCGTCGGAATCGCCGAGGGCCAGGGGGGCGAACGGCCCTCCCTCCACCTTGATGAGGGCAATGTCCGTGGCGGGGTCCCGGCCGACGATGGTGGCCTTCAGGCGACGGTCGTCGTTGGCGAGTTGCACATGGATCTTGTCGGCGTTTTCCACCACGTGGTTGTTGGTGAGGGCGAGTCCGTCGGCGGAGATGAAAAAGCCGCTCCCGGCGCCCTGGCGCTGGCGGGGAGTGTCGTCGCGGGGGGCGATGTTGGGGCCGAAGAAGAACTCGAAGGGGTCCATGTTGCGATGAAAACGACGCAGCTCCTGCCCCGACACGATGTCGGTGGTATACACCGAGATGACCGACGGCACGATGCGGTCGGCCAGCGACGCGAAGTCGGGAAACTCCATCCGGGCAGTGGCCGGCGCGGCGGCGGCGGCCGGCGCCTCCACCCGTTGGGCGTCTCCCCGGGGGGTTATACCCAGTCCTCCGGTGAGGACGACGCCCAGGGTCACACCGGCGGCGGCGACAGCGCCGAGCGAGAAAAGGCGACGAACGGACAAGCGATCCATGAGAGACACTCCTTTGCTTGGCCGGCCATGGCCGGCCCGTCAAGAGAGGTGAGCAATCGTCATGCCATCTCTGGGCTGGGCCGCTGCTGGCACTCCATGAGACTCGTGCCATTCTGGCGCGGATGACGGCGGTGGAGGCTGGGGGGATGGGGCGCCAGCCCGCGAAGTCGTCAGGAGGCAACCACGACGCGATCCTTGCCGGCGGTCTTGGCGGCGTACATGGCCTGGTCGGCGGCGCGCAGGAGCTGGTTGCGGCGGTGGTCCGAGCTGCCCCCGCGGGGGACGTGATCGGGGTAGACGGCCACTCCCACCGAGCAGGTGAGCGGGCCACGGAAATCCACTGGCCTGTCCGACCACGAGAACTGCCCTTTCAGGAAGTGCTGGCTGCGGATAGCCGCCCTGATCCCCTCGGCCCAGACCCGCGCGGTGCCCTCGTCGACCCCCGGCAGGATGATGACGAACTCATCGCCGCCGTAGCGGGCGAGGGTGACGCCGGGGGAACGCACCACTCGGCGCAGCAGGTACCCCACCTCCTTGAGCACCTGGCTGCCCGCCAGGTGACCGTGGGTGTCATTGACATGCTTGAAGTTGTCGAGATCCATGAAGAGCAGGGCGACGCGCCCGCCAGTCTCGTCGGCGGCGTCCAGATCCTGGGCGAGGCGGCGGTGGAAGAAGCGGTCGTTGGCCAGACTGGTGAGATCGTCGCTGCGCGCCGCCTCCTCGGCTCGCTTGGCATCCAGCAGGTTCTGAATGGAGGCGGAAGTGTACGCCGCGAAGATCTCCAGAAGTCCCCGATCGCGCTCGTCGTAGGGTCGGCCATCCAGCCGGTTGACCATCTCCAGCACCCCGCAGACGCGGTTTTCGATGCGGATCGGCACCGCCAGCAGCGTACGGGTGCGGAAGGTGTGGCGCTGGTCGAAATGGGAGTAAAAGAACGGGTCGTTGGCCGAGTCGCTCACCAGGTACGATGTGCCGCTACGGTACACGTGCCCGACAACGCCGGTGGAGGCGGGGATGCTCTTGCCCAAGAGCACCCGGGCCAGGGGCCCGAAGGTGGCCACGAAATAGAGCTCCGCCATCTCGGGGTCGCGTTCGCGCTCGAAGGGGTTGTCGAAAAAGACCGACCCCGCCTCGGACGGCACGAAGGCGTTGGCGCGCTGCAACACCTCGCCGATAAAACTCGCGGCGTCGATGGGTTCCAGGAGACCCGTATCGTGCCGATAGCGTTCCAGGATGGGTTCCAGCTCGGCCGGCGGCAGAACCATGATCTCGGGAGAGGCCGACATCGGCGGTAGTGTACTCGCGACGGCGTTCTTGTGAAGATGTGCGCATCGCTCCGGCGGCTGGGGGAGAGCGGCGGGCTTGCCTGCGATGGGGTGCGCGGTTTCCATCGGAGAGGGGCGGGGAGCTGACTGGTGGCCCGGTATGGAGCAGTCAGGGCAGGCCCGCAACGGCTTCCGGGATCTGCTGATCGAGGCGAGGCACGCGACTCGCCGATGACCCCTATAGTTGACATCGTCGCGAGATTTACTATCATGCCCTTCCCGGATGACGCGGGGTGGAGCAGTCCGGTAGCTCGTTGGGCTCATAACCCAAAGGTCGCGGGTTCAAATCCCGCCCCCGCAACCAAGCGATCCCTTCGGCCGCCGCCTGGCGGCCGATGTCGTTCACGCCGAAGTGGCCGGGGGAGACAGCCCCGGCTGCATTTCCATCCGGGCGGAGCGCCTCGGGCACTCCTCGGACCGTATCAGTCTGGCCGAGAACTGCCACTCCCCATGGTCCGCGCCGTCGGACCGGTCGAATCAGCGGGTGGAGTCCGGCTGGCTCGCCGCGGCGGGGGGCTCGGCGGCGGCGTTGGCCTCCTCGAGACTGCGGAAGCGCCGCACCCCCCGGGGAAAGGGGGGCCCCAACAGACGGTAGAGGGCCAGCATGGCCGCCACCGCCCGCAGGTTCCCCGCGTCGTCCGGGGGCCGCCACGGCGGTGGCATCTCCTCCACGGACCGGTAGCGCTCAACCGGCATTTCCCCCGTCTCCGAGCCGGAAGCGAGCCGCCAGGGCGGCGGCGTCGGCGCGATCGATGGGGCGCACGGTGCGCCGCTTCATCTCCCAGAGCTGCCGGGCCGTGACCACCCGCACATCCACATCGGCAAAGTGTTTGGTTTCCCAGTCCAGGTCGGCAAAGCGAAAGGCCTCGCCCAGGCGGGTGACGATATCGAAGCCGAACCCCTCCGGCGGGCCGTAACGGACTGCCGGGTACTCCCCGCACAGGTCGTCGGCGCTGATCTCGTCGATGCAGGGGTCGGCGTAGACCGAGTGCAGGGCGGCCTTGAGTCGCGCCACGTTGTCCTCGGTGGGTTCGATGAAGAGGTCGAGATCGGCGGTGGTGCGGGGCAAGCCGTGCAGGCCAAGGGCGACGGCGCCGAAGACGACGTAGTTCACGCCATGCTGGGCCAGCGCCCGAAACACCGCCGCTAGTCGCTCCTCTTCGGTCACCTCAGGCACCCCCCCGCCATGGCGCCTTGTGGGCATCGACGTCGTGCCTCCCCGCGACCATTCTCCCACGGGCGGCGGGCGAATGCCCCCAATCGGGGCGAGAACCGGGGTTCGCCTCTGCCTGGCGGCGGGGGCGGGGACGGCACGGCCCCGGCGGGTTGCCCCGCCGGGGCCGTCGATTCGTCCGTCAGGAGAGGCTCAGCGCAGGTCGAAGCGGTCCAGGTTCATGACCTTGGCCCAGGCGGCCACGAAGTCGTGCACGAACTTCTCCGCCCCGTCGGCGCAGGCGTACGCCTCGGCCAGGGCGCGCAGCTGGGAGTTGTGGCCGAAGATCAGGTCCACCCGGGTGGCGGTCCACTTCTTCTCGCCGGTGGCCCGCTCGAACCCCTCGTACAGGCCGTCCCCGGCGGGCCGCCACTCGTAGCGCATGTCCAGGAGGTTGACGAAGAAGTCGTTGGTCAGGCTGCCGGGGCGGTCGGTGAGGACGCCGTGGGGGGCATGGTTGTAGGTGGCCCCCAGGGCCCGCATCCCCCCCACCAGCACGGTCATCTCCGGGGCGGTGAGGGTCAACAGCTGCGCCCTGTCCACCAAGAGGTGCTCGGCAGGCAGGTCGGCGCGGGGGCCGCAGTAGTTGCGGAAGCCGTCGGCCCTGGGCTCGAGGACGCGGAAGGAGGCGACGTCGGTCTGCGCCTCGCTGGCGTCGGTGCGCCCGGGGGTGAAGGGGACCTCGACCGTGTAGCCGGCCCGCCGGGCGGCCTCCTCCACGGCGGCGCAGCCCCCCAGGACGATGAGGTCGGCCAGGGAGACCCGCTTGCCGCCCTCGGCTGACTCGTTGAAGGCCTTCTGGATGCCCTCCAGGACGGCGAGGATGCGGGGCAGTTCGGTGGGGTGGTTGACCTCCCAGAAGCGCTGGGGAGCCAGGCGAATGCGGGCCCCGTTGGCGCCCCCCCGCTTGTCGGAGTTGCGGAAGGTGGAGGCGGAGGCCCAGGCGGTGTACACCAGCTCGGAGATGGAGAGGCCGGAGGCGAGGAGCCTGGCCTTGAGGGCGGCGATGTCGCCGGCGTCGATGAGGGGGTGATCGACGGGCGGGACAGGATCCTGCCAGATGAGGTCCTCCCGGGGAACTTCAGGCCCCAGGTAGCGGGCGCGCGGCCCCATGTCCCGGTGGGTGAGCTTGAACCAGGCGCGGGCGAAGGCGTCGGCGAAGGCCTGGGGGTCCTGGTGGAAGCGGCGGGCGATGGGCTCGTAGATGGGGTCGTAGCGCAGGGAGAGGTCGGCGGTGGTCATGATGGGGGGGTGCTTCCTGGAGGGGTCGTACGGGTCGGGGACCATGTGCTCCTCGCGCACGTCCTTGGCCACCCACTGCCACGCCCCGGCCGGGCTCTTCACGAGTTCCCACTCGTAGCCGAAGAGGATGTCGAAGTAGGTGTTGTCCCACCGGGTGGGGGTGGGGGTCCAGGCGCCCTCGATGCCGGAGGTGATGGTGTCGGGCCCCTTGCCGGTGCCGAAGCTGTTCTTCCACCCCAGCCCCTGCTGCTCGATGGGGGCCCCTTCCGGCTCCCGCCCCACGTGCTTGTCGGCCGGGGCGGCGCCGTGGCACTTGCCGAAGGTGTGACCGCCGGCCACCAGGGCCACCGTCTCCTCGTCGTTCATGGCCATGCGGCCGAAGGTCTCGCGCACGTCGCGCCCGGAGGCCACCGGGTCGGGGTTGCCGTTGGGGCCCTCGGGGTTGACGTAGATGAGGCCCATCTGCACGGCGCCGTAGGGGCCGGTGAGTTCGCGGTCGCCGACGTAGCGCTCGTCCCCCAGCCAGGTGGACTCGGTGCCCCAGTCGATCTCCTCCGGCTCCCACACGTCCTCGCGCCCGCCGCCGAAGCCGAAGGTCTTGAAGCCCATGGACTCCAGGGCCACGTTGCCGGCCAGGATCAGCAGGTCCGCCCAGGAGATCTTGCGGCCGTACTTCTGCTTGATGGGCCACAGCAGGCGCCGGGCCTTGTCCAGGTTGGCGTTGTCCGGCCAGGAGTTCTGCGGGGCGAAGCGCTGCAGCCCCTGGGAGGCGCCGCCGCGGCCGTCGGCGATGCGGTAGGTGCCGGCGGCGTGCCAGGCCATGCGGATGAACAGGCCGCCGTAGTGCCCCCAGTCGGCGGGCCACCACTCCTGGGAGTCGGTCATGAGGGCGTGCAGGTCGCGCTTGACCGCCTCCAGGTCGAGGCTCTTGAACTCCTCGGCGTAGTTGAAGTCCTCCCCCATGGGGTTGCCCGCCGGGGGGTTCTGGTGGAGGAGCTTGAGGTTCACCTGCTCCGGCCACCAGTCACGGTTGGTCATGGGTCGTCGGACACGCTGGCCCGTCACCGGGCATCCTCCAGTGGTGTGGCTCATGATTCCCTCCTGTTGTTCGCTTCGTTCAGTCGCAACCGGGCCTTGGCCCGGGAGTTGCCGCTGTGAGGGGGAGATGATCCCCGGTCGCGGTGGGCGGTGGTGGGTTCGCCGTTCGGGGACGGGTGCTCCGCCGGGGCGAGGCAGCCAGGGCAGATACCCCAGTACACCACCTCGGCCTCGTCCACCCGGAAGCCGGCGCTATCCGCCGGCGTCAGGCAGGGGGCGTGGCCCACCGCACAGTCCACGTCCACCGTGCGCCCGCAGGCACGACAGATGAGGTGGTGGTGGTTGTCGCCGGTGCGAGTCTCGTAGCGGGCGGGGGAGCCGGCCGGCTGGATGCGCCGCAGCAGGCCCGCCTCCACCAGCGCCGTGAGGGCGTCGTACACCGCCTGGCGGGAGATGGCGCCGATGTCGGCCCGCACCAGGGAGGCGACGTCGTCGGCGGTGCAATGGCAGTGCTCCGCCACAGCCCGCAGCACCGCCAGGCGCTGGGCGGTGACCTGAAGACCGTGGTGGCGCAGCAGTTGGGCGGCGTCCGCGAGCACGCCGCCATTGTAGCTCTGATTCTGGAACCTGTCAAGATTCAGATTGAGCCAGCGTCTCCCTTGCCGCGCCCCTTCCGGGGCCCGGGGGTGTCCGCCGGCCTGGCCGGCGCCGCCACAGCGATCCGCCCCTCCAGGGCGCGCGCCACCGGGGAATGCTCGCGGATGAACTGCACCAGCGCGTCCACGTCCAGGGTGCCGGTGTCGTAGCGGTATCCCCCGGCCCTGGCGATCACCGTGTGACCGTTGCCGCCCCCGGCAATGAAGCTGGGGACGGTGATCCGGTAGGTGGCGGAGGGGTCCACGGGTCGGCCGGCCACCTCCAGCCCCACCACCTGCTGCCCCGCCGGGCGAGAGGGGTCGATGCGGTAGCTGGTCCCCCGGGAGGGGTGGAGCAACCCGTCGGCCTCGGCGGGGAACTGCCCTAGGGGCTGGGCCAGGGCGGCGAGCAGCTCCGCCCCGGTCAGCTCTACCTGCACCAGGGTGTTGCTGAAGGGCTGTACGGTCAGGGCCTGGCCGAAGGTGAGCGGACCGGCCTCCAGGCTGGCCCGCACCCCGCCCTGGTTGATGAACGCCGCCACCGAACCGGCCCTGGCGGTGGCCGCCAGCATGGCGTCGGCAACCAGGTTGCCCATGGGGTTCTCGGCGTGCTGCGAGGTGATGCGGGTGGCAGGGATGGCGGCGGCGGCCTCGCCGATCACGGCGTCGCGAACCGTCGCCAGGGGCTTTTCCAGGGCGGCCAGCACGGCGCGGGCCACCGGGTCTTCGGGCACCGACATCTCCACCGGCACGGGGGCGGCCTGGGTCCACCCCTGCACCCGCCCCCGGGCGTCGAACGTGACCTGGATGCGCCCCAGCACCAGGCCGCGGTGCCAGGCGTGCACGATCAGCACCGTGGTCCCCGCCGCGTCCTTGACCACGGTGGGGTACTCCCCCCGGGGCTGGGGGAGGCCCGGCACCGCCCCCAGCAGGGTGTGGCTGTGCCCGCCGACGATCACGTCCACCCCGGTGAGTTTCCCGGCGAGCTCGAGGTCTCGCTCGAAGCCCAGGTGGGAGAGGAGGATCACCTTGTTGACCCCGGCGGCGGTGAGGGCGTCGATGGCGCGCTGCACCGCCTCCGGCGCCGCCCCGGCCCGCACCGTGGGGCCGGGGTTGGAGATGGTGGCCAGGTCTTCCGGGGTGGCGCCGATGATGCCCAGCCGCTCTCCCCCCACCTCGACCACCGTCCAGGGGTGGATGAGGCCGACCAGCAGCGGCTCCTGGGAGACGTCCAGGTTGGCCGACAGCAGCGGGAAGGCGGCCAGGGAGGCGAAGCGGGCCAGGGGAGCGGGGCCGCGGTCCAGCTCGTGGTTGCCCACCGCCATGGCCTGGTAGCCGATGAGGTTCATGAAGGCCAGATCTGCCAGCCCCTCATAGAGGTTGAAGTAGAGGGTGCCCTGGAAGACATCCCCGGCCGAGAGCACCAGCGCATTGGGGTCGGCGGCGCGAAACTGGCCAATGAGCGACGCCTGTCGGGTGTAGCCGCCCAGGGTGTGGCCGCGGGTGGTCATGGGCTCCACCTGGGCGTGCATGTCGTTGGTGTGCAGGATGGTGAGCGTGAATGGCGCTTCCGCCAGGAGCGGCGTGGCACTGAGTGAGAGTGTGAGGAGCAGACTCGCGAGACGACGCAGCATGGCACCCTCCCTGCCAGCGACCTTCTGGCACGACATCTGCCGTTCGGGTCATCGGGAGGCGCATTATCGCCCAGGTTCGTGAAGTTCCCGTGAGTCGCCGGGGGGCGAGGACGGAGGTCCTTGTCCACCCCTTGTCCCAGGCCGGGGTCCTGACTTCTCGTGGGGGTCAGGGTTCGCTCACGCGTGCTCCGCGCCCGGAACGGGAAGGGGGCAGGAAGGTCGAGAGCTGCAGGACCCGCAACCCCGGCAGCGAAGGCAGGGCGCGATCATTGGTGACGAAGGCGGTGCAACGGTGACGCAGGGCGGTGGCGAGCTGGATGGCATCCGGAGTGCGCAGACCCATGGCCGCGCGCAGGGCGGCGGCATCCCGGGCAATGACCCGGGAGACCTCCACGAGGGAGAGCCCCCGACCTCGGCTTAAGAGCTGTTCGTAGCGCCGCGCCAGCTCGACGTCGCCATGTCGGAGGGGTACCACCGATACCTCCAGCAGCGTGAGCGTCGACGTCACGGCTGCCAGCTCTCCGCGGTCCAGGGCCGCAAAGAGCGGCTTCACCACATCGAGGTAGTCGGGGTGCTCCTCTAGGAAATAGATGAAGACTGACGTATCCAGCGCCACCGGTCCCTTCCCGGAGGCGCTCAGGATTCCCATGACTCCCTCTCGGCGGCCACGTGGTGGGCGGGGTCCACCCCCTGCCAGTACTCCTTCCCCAGACCGCGGAGAGCCAGCAGCGACACCGGCTCGGGCTCAGCTACCGCCGCCTCCAGTATGGTGATCACTTCCTGGGCCACCGACCGGCGCTGTCGCCTGGCGCGTTGCCGCAGCCGCGCGTACAGCTCGTCGGGAAAGTCCTTCACGTTGAGGGTCGCCATGGCTTCCTCCATAAAGAAAGAATAAAGGAAGATTTGGTGTGTTTCCACCGCATGCCCCAGGCCTGCGGGCTCGGCCCGGATGCGGGAATGCAATCGCGGTGGGTCGGGTTGCCCAGAGCAGTCCTTGTTGCCGCGCCGCGGCACTCCGGCTACATTGAACTGGGGGGCGCGGCGTCGCGCGGAGAAGCCACGAAACTGGAGGAACCCCATGACCCCCCGACTGGCGTTTCGCAGTACCACCGAGGCCTACCCCGACGTGGTCACACCCGCCGCGGTGGCCGCTCTGGAGGCCCTGGCGCCCCTGGAGGAGGACCGACGACAGGTGATGGCGGCGCGCCTGGCTCGCCGCGCCCGCCGCCACGCCGAGCGGCGCCCCATCGAGTTTCTCTCCCCCGAGGCGGTGATCCCCCGGACCGGCATCCGGGTGGCCGATGCCCGCGCCGGCCTCTTCGACGGCGCGGAGATTCCCAAAGATTTGCGTCGGCAGTGGATCCAGGGCACCGGCCCGGCCACCAGGCCCCGCGCCTCCACCCGCGCCGGCCTGCGCAACGTGGCCTACGCCCTGCTCTCCGGGGCGGACGGCTGGATGTTCGACGGCGAGGACGCCCTCGGGCAGGTGCAGACCATGTCCCTGGACAACCACCGCAACCTGAAACTGGCCATCGCCCGGGACGGGCTCTTTCTGGAGGTGGCGCGGGACGTGGCGGCGGAGATGAACGCCTGGGCGCGGGAGTTTTTCGGCCGGGAGATCATCGCCGACTGGCGGGAGCAGCTGGAGTTCACCACCGTGCTGTACCGCGCCCGGGGCCTGCACCTGGATGACCGCCACGTGCGCTGCGCCGACGGCAGCGGCTTCTCCGCCTCCATGGTGGACCTCGTGCTGTACGTGGTCAACAACTACGAGCCTCTGCTCGCGGCCGGACGCTCCATCGTCCTCTACCTGCCCAAGATCCAGACCGCCGAGGAGGCCGCCCTGTGGAACGACATGCTCCACGCCCTGGAGCACCACCTCGGCCTGCCGGCGGGGACCATCAAGGTGTACGTCCTCGTTGAGCAGATCGAGGCCACCTTCCAGCTCATGGAGATCCGCGCCGCCCTGGCGCCCCACTTCGTGGGGTTCAACACCGGGCGGTGGGACTACATCAACTCGGTGTCCGACGCTCTCGCCTGGGACGAGACCTTCATCAACCCCAACATCGACGCCATCGTCATGACCTACGGGTACATGCGCACCTACGAGGACCGCGTGCGGCGGGCCGTCAATACCCCCGACCGCAACGGCCGCTGCGCCCTCTGGCAGGGGGGGATGGAGACCAACATCCCGGTGGGCACCCCCGAGGGGGTGCCCACCGGGATGTTGGTCTCCATCCCCCCCTGCCAGAG
>JABRVY010000487.1:0-2480 GCA_039961755.1 Acidobacteriota bacterium
CTCCTGCACCAGGTAGAGGGGGCGACGCTTCACCTCGTCGTACACCCGCCCCAGGTACTCCCCCAGCAGGCCGATCATGACCAGCTGCACCCCTCCGAGAAAGAGGATCGCCGCCATCAGAGAGGTGTACCCCGGCCAGGAGATCCCCACCACCTTGAGCACCAGGACGACCAGGATGTAGGCGAAGGCGAAGGCCGAAACGGCAAACCCCAGCCAGGTGGCCAGCTGCAGCGGCACGTGGGAAAAGGAGGTAATGGCGTCAATGGCAAAGCGCATCATCTTGCGCAGGGGGTACTTGGTGTCCCCGGCGTGGCGGGCGGCGCGGTCGTAGAGCACCCCGGTCTGGCGAAAGCCCAGCCACGCCACCAGCCCGCGGGTGAAGCGGTGTCGTTCCCCCAGCCGTCGGAAGGCCTCCACCGCCCGCCGGCTCATGAGGCGAAAATCGCCGGTGTCCAGGGGGATGTCCACCGGTGTGATGCGCCGCAGTAGCCGGTAGAAGGCTTTGGCGGTCAGCAGCTTGAAGGCACTCTCCCCCTCCCGGCGGCGGCGCTGGGCGTACACCACGTCCCACCCTTCCCGGAAGCGCGCCACCAGCTCGGGGATCACCTCCGGTGGATCCTGGAGGTCGGCGTCCATGATCACCACCGCCTCTCCCCGGGCGTGTTCCAGCCCCGCCGCGAAGGCCATCTGGTGCCCGAAGTTGCGGGAGAATTTCAGGCCGCGCACTCGCCCGTCGCGCCCGGCCAGGTCGCGAACCAGCTCCCACGAGCGATCCCGGGAGCCATCGTCCACGAACAGCACCTCGAAGGAGGAGACGCACCCTTCGAGCACCGGCAGCAGGCGGCGGTACAACTCGGGGATGTTCTCCTCCTCGTTGAACACCGGGACCACCACCGACAGCTCGCAGCTCATGGCCCCTCCCCGCCGTCGGTGCGACGGAAGACCACCACGTCGCTGGCCCCCACCGGCGACCAGGTGATGCGGGTGAAGAACCAGCGCGCCACCTGGCCCACCGACGCCTGGCTCCACTCCTCCACCCACCAGGCGCGCAGCGGGATGCGCTGCGAGCGGTACCCCGCTCCGAGGTTGCCCGCCACCTGGTCGTGCTTGTCCGGATCGCACACCACCAGGGGCGGCCGCATGCCCCCCTTGGGGATGTCCCAGTACACGGGAATGCCCAGCCACTGCCAGGCCAGCGGCCAGGTGGCCTCCCCGGAGACCGCCGCCGCGGGGTTTTCACCGCCGGCCCCCAGCGCCAACCCCTCCCGCGCCAGCGCCCCCGCCTCGGGAGTGGTTTGCACGAACACCAGCAGCTCGGCCCGGTCCGAGGAGGTGGTGGTGGACGGGTACAGGTAGGTCACCGCCACCGCCGACCAGGCGGTGGCCGCCAGGCCCACCGCGGCCACGGCTCGCGACCACCGTTTGCCGCGGGGAGAGAAGGTGCGGGCCAGCTGCATCCCCGCCAGGGGGACGAAGGGCAAGATCTGATGGGTCAGCAGCCACGGCACCTTCTCCCCCAGGTAGGCGTACATGGCCAGGGAGGCCAGCCCCCACCACAGGAGGAACACCTCGACGCTGTGCAGGCGGCCGCGGCGGCGCACCACCCAGGCGAGGGCCGCCCCCAGGATGAGAAACTCGTACAGGGCAAGACGCGGCAGGTGGTAAAACCACGGCCCTCCCACCCGCTGGATGGTGTGCTGGTGGTACCAGTACTGGAACGCCTTCAGGGGGAACGCCACGTCCTCGGGGTGAATGAACAGCACGGTAAAGGAGGTCAGGGTGATGATGACGAACACCAGCACGGCGGTGGCCGCCGGGGCGGCGTGGCGCTCCAGCCAGGCCACCGAGCGGCGAAACGCCGGGCCCAGACCCAGGTGCAGCAGTACCCCGAAAACCCCCACCGCCCACAGCGGCGCGAGAACGTAGATGGTCTCCTTGGAGATGGCGTGGCCGGCCAGCATCGCCCCCGCCCACGGCAGCGCTCGCCACTGCCCTCCCCGCACCAGCAGGAACAGCGCCACCGCCGCCAGGGTGAAGAAGCTCACCGGCAGGTCCTCGCGGGCAAAGCGGGAGTAGTAGAGGAAGGACGGCGAGATGGCCAGGATGAGGGCGGTCCACAGCGCCGCCCGCGCCCCCAGCCGGCGGCGCAGCAGCAGGGGCACCGCCACCAGCAACACCCCGGTGATCACCGGATACAGGCGCAGCGTCAGCAGGTTTTCCCCCAGCAGGCCGAAAATGCCGGCGGTGACGAAGAACAGCAGCGGCCCGTGGTAGGTGGGGTCGTAGCGGTAGCTCCCCTTGACCAGCAGTTCGTGGGAAAAGTGCCCGTGCACCGCCTCGTCGTGGTGGGGCGGCCGTTCGCCCAGGTCCCACAGCCTGAGCACCAGAGCCAAGACCAGCAGCGCCAGCCAGCAGGCTTTTCCCCGTCGCGTCATCGCTCCCCTCCCGGCAGGGACGCCTCCCACGCCGCGGCCCTCCCC
>JABRVY010000488.1:0-3107 GCA_039961755.1 Acidobacteriota bacterium
GACCCGGGTGGGGGGTCATGGCTTGTACATGGTGGGGGTCCACATTGCCCACGACTGCCAGGTGGGCGATCACGTCATCTTCGCCAACCACGCCACCCTGGCCGGGCACGTGGAGGTGGGCAGCCACGCCAACGTGGGCGCCTTCTCGGCCGTGCATCAGTTCTGCCGGGTCGGCGAGTATGCCTTCCTGGGCGGCTTCACGGTGGCCACCAAGGACTGTCTGCCGTACATGAAGACGGTGGGAGCCAGGCCGGCCCGCTGCTTTGGCCCCAACACCATCGGCCTGGAGCGCAAGGGCTTTTCTTCCCAGGCCCAGGAGGCGTTGAAGCGCGCCTGGCGGCTGCTGCACAGCCCCAAGCTGACCACCAGCGAGGCGGTGGCGCGCATCCAGAGTGACCTCGCCGGACAGCCGGAGATCGACACATTGCTGGCCTTCATTACCGCGTCGCAGCGCGGGGTGATTCTCTCTCTGGGGTAAACCCATCCCCCCCGGCCGCGGGGGTCCGGCGTTGAGGGCGGTCGGTCAAGGCCTTTCAGTTTTCCCCGGTCACCGGCTATCATTTCTGCAGGTGTCGGTGGTGACAAGGCTGCGGATCCTCGCCGAGGCGGTCATCGTCGCGCTCGTGTGGGCGCTGCTCAACCGCGCTGCGTCGCTCTTCGAGGTGCGTCCCGGCCTGGCGTTCTTCTTCCCGGCGGCGGCGGTCACCCTGGCGGCCGGGGTGCGCCTGCGGTGGGCCGCCGTGCCCGCCGTGATGCTGGCCACCTTCCTGCTCCCCTGGGGGCTGGCCCGCACGTTCACGGAGACGCTGCTGTTCTCCTTTCCCGCCGGTCTGTGGGCGGCGGCGCTGGCGCTCTGGCGGCTGGGCGAGGGGAGCTCCTGGGCGCGGTTGTGGCGCATGACCTGGTTCGGGGTGGCGGGCGGCGCCGCTCTGGCGGCTATCCCCGGGGCGGCCCTGATCACTGTCCTGTTGGGCCCGGTGACCTGGGCGGCGTTCACCAGCTATGCCCTGCACTGGTGGGTGCCCGATGCCGTGGCGGCGCTGGTGTTCGGTTTGCCCCTGCTGGTGGTGCTGGCCCCCGCCAGCCTGATGGACGGCGACGATCAGGCGCTGTTCCGGCGCTGGGCGGGGGACTGGCGCCAGTGGGCGCTGGCGCTGCCGCTGGCGGTAGGGGCGGTGGCCGCCTGCCGGGGTCTGGCGGCGGTGACCAGCGGTAGCGTCCACTGGTTCGTCGGGCTGCTGGCGCTGCCCGTGGTGCTGGTGGCGCTGCGTGGTGGGGTGGGGGCGGCGCTGGTGATCAACGGGGTGGTCTCGGTGGGGTACCTGGCCCTCGCCATGGCGACCGGCCTGCGCGCCGGGGTGGCGGTGCAGGAGTGGCTGGCGCCCACCTACGCGAACTTGCTGTTGCTCACCGGGTTCGCGGTGTTGGGCGGGATCCAGGCGGGGCGACAGCGGCTGTTCTCCAGCCTGGCCAGACAGCGCGCCGAGGAGCTGGGGCGCGGTCTCGAGGCCACTGTCCGCGCCCTGGCGGCCGCCATCGAGGTGAAGGACTCCCACACCGACCGCCACCTGCAGCGGGTGGAGCGGCTGGCGGTGCTGATCGGGCGCGAACTCAACATGGGCGAGGAGGAGCTCACCGTCCTGCGGCGCGCCGCCATCCTCCACGACGTCGGCAAGATCGGCGTTCCCGAGCAGGTGCTCAACAAGGTGGGAGCGCTCACCGAGGAGGAGCTGGCGCAGCTCCAGCGGCACGTGGACCTGGGGATCGAGATCCTCGCCCCGGTGGAGTTCCTCAAACCGGTGCTGGAGGTCGTGAAGTACCACCAGGAGCGCTGGGACGGTGACAGAAGGGCGCGCTACCCCGGCTACCACGGCCTGCGCGGCGAGGAGATACCCATCGGCGCCCGCATCATTGCCGTGGCCGACGCCTACGACGCCATGACCCACGATCGCCCGTACCGTCCCGCCATGTCCAGGGAGGAGGCGCGAGCCGAACTGTGGCGCTGCGCCGGCAGCCAGTTCGACCCCATGGTCGTCGCCGCCGCCATCCGCGTCCTCGATCGGACCGCCGGCGACATCTCCGGTGACAGCCGGTACCTGGTATAGCCTTCTTGGCGTTTTCCGTCCAATTCCTGAAAAGCTCGCCGCTACCTATCGTCGGGGAACTGCCGGCGCGGCGGTACAATCGCCCTCGACGGGCACGGGAGGAGTCATGCACGAGAAGAGCATCGGTCACTTGAACGCAGCCCTGGCCGACGAGCTGGCCGCCATCCACCAGTACATGTACTTCCACTTTCACCTCGCCGATCTGGGGTACGGCCCGCTGGCGAACCTCCTGAAGCAGACGGCCATCCAGGAGATGCTCCACGCCGAGCGGCTGGCCGAGCGGATCCTGTTTCTGGGTGGCGAGGTGGAGATGGTGGTGGGCCGCGAGGTGGCCAAGATCCACGAGCCCACCGCCATGCTGGAGCGCGCCAAGCAGCTGGAGCAAGAGTCGATCGAGATGTACAACCGCTTCGCCATCGAATGCGGTGCCCATGCCGACTCCGCCTCCAAGAAGCTGTTCGAGGATCTGGTGGCCGCCGAGGAGGTGCACTGGGACAGCTTCGACCGCCAGGCGGATTTCGTCGCCCGCTTCGGCGAGCCCTACCTGGCGCTGCAGTCCTTCGGCGGACCAGGTGGGGGAACTGCCGGCGGCGGCGAGGGACCGGCGGCGCCGTAGCGAATCGCGAAAACAGTGGGTACCGGGTACCCTCAGAAGGGCACCGTGAACACCCCGTTCCCCACGTCCGCCACCGCCAGGGTGCGGCCGTCGGGCAGGAGCGCCAGGCCGGTGGGGCGCACCTGCCGCTCGCCCGAGGAGAGGGGCAGGGTGGTGACGAGGGTCCCATCGGGGCGAAACAGGCGAATCTCTCCGGCCAGAGGCACCGACGCCGCCACCACCCCCCCCGGCAGCGCCGCCAGGTAGGGCTCGGAAAAGGCCTCCTCCCGCAGCCCGGGGACCGCCACCTGGGCCAGGAAAACCCCATTTTCGTCAAACACCTGCAGGCGGGCGTTGCCGTTGTCCGCCACCCACACCCGCCCCGCCTGGTCCACGGCGATCCCCAC
>JABRVY010000489.1:0-2814 GCA_039961755.1 Acidobacteriota bacterium
GGGCTGGGGAGAGCGGTGGGAGGTGGTCGGGCGGTGTTCCCGCACCTCGCGACCTCCGGCGTTGGTGAGAAGAGGTAGGGCCTAGGCGAAGCTGGCGGGGTGGACGAGACTCGAACTCGCGACCTCCGGCGTGACAGGCCGGCGTTCTAACCAACTGAACTACCACCCCGCTCCGCACTACCTGGCGGTTTGCTCAGCAGTAGTGGTGGGAGGTGGGGGATTCGAACCCACGACCCCCTGCGTGTAAGGCAGGTGCTCTACCGCTGAGCTAACCTCCCGGGGATACGGCGATCCCAGGGAAGGCGATGCTACCGGCCACGCGCGGTCCTGTCAAGCTACAGCTACCCGCGCCTGCCGGTGCGTTTATACTCCCCCGGTGCGTTCCGAAGGCCGCATCAACCTCCGCCAGGTGATCGTTTTCGTCGCCGTGGCCCTGGTGTTGAACGTGCAGTTCACCTGGTGGGTGATGCGCTCCCTGGCGGAGAACGAGGAGCGGCTGGCGCTACAGCACACCGCGGTGGAGCTGCGGGCGCGGGCGGCGGCGCTGCACCTGGGAGCGACCCTGGCGCAGGCGGGCTGGGCGTTGGAGCGCCAGCCGGCGGGACAGGCGGAGCGGGCCGCAGAGCCGTGGGTGGCTGCCCGGAAGCTGCCCACCTCGGCGGAGCCGGGGTTCCGCCTGGAAGGGGAGGAGGTGAGGTACCGCGTGCCGCTGCCGGGGGGCGGGCACGTGGAGGCCGTCCTCGACCCGGAGGCACCCGGACGTTGGCTGGCTGACTTCGATCCCGAGCTGCGTCTGCTGGCCGCCGGAAGCGAAGCGGGTACTCCCGCCGCCTCCCTCGCGCCCCCCCTGGAGCGCTGGGTGGTGTCCCTGGAGAAGGCGAAATGGGAGGAGGTGTTGTCCCGTTACCGTCAGCGTATCGTGGTTGTCGTCGCCCAGGGGGCGTTGCTGGTGACGGCGATGATCGTCGCCATCGTGCTGGTGTGGACGGCGGTGCGACGGGAGGGACAACGAGAGCGACAGCACCAGAACTTTGTGTCTGCGGTAACGCACGAGCTCAAGACACCGCTGGCGGGGATCCGCCTGGCGCTGGAGACGGTGCTCTCGGGCCGGGTGGACGAGGAGGGGCGGGAGCGCTTCCTGCGCAACGCCCTGATCGATGCCGAGAGGTTGTCCGGACTGGTGCAAAAGGTGCTGGAGGTGACCCGGTTCGCGGGAGGGGCTCACCGGCTGGCGGTGGAGCTGGGGGACTTCTCAGAGCTGGTGGCCCAGGAGGTGGCCTCGGCGGCGCGGCGCGCCGAGGCCCGCGAGGTGATGCTGGAGGCGAAACTGGAGGAGGGGGTGCAGGCCCCCTTCGACGACGAGGCGATGGCCATCGTGTGCTCCAACCTGATGGAGAACGCCCTGAAGTACGCCGCCCGGGGCAACCCGCCGCGGGTGCGGGTGACCCTGGCGCTGGTGCGCGGCGAGGCGGTGCTGGAGGTGAGCGACAACGGCGTGGGGATCGAGGGGAAGGATTTGGAGGCGATTTTTCAACCGTTTTACCGGGCCAACGACGAGGTCACCCGGCGCACGCCGGGCACCGGCATCGGGCTGTACGTGGCGCGGGAAATTGTGGCGGCCCACGGTGGCAAGCTCACCGCCAGCAGTCGGGGCAGGGGGCAGGGGGCGACGTTTCGCCTCACCCTGCCGGGGGCGAGTCGCTATACGGACGAGGAGTTCACGGAGTAGAATCTCAACAGAAGAGCGAGGTGAAACATGGGAAGTCGAATCCTGATCGTCGAGGATGAGAAGCACCTGGCCGAGGCGCTGGCCCATAACCTGAAGTTCGAAGGGTACACACCGGTGGTGGCCGGAGACGGCGAGACGGCGCTCGAAAAGCTGGCCGGCGAGGAGTTCGACCTGGTCGTTCTCGACGTCATGCTCCCCGGGCTGTCCGGGTTCGAGGTGTGCGATCGTATCCGCGAGGCGGGCAACCGCGTGCCGGTGCTGTTTTTGACAGCCCGCAACACCGACGCAGATCGGCTGGCGGGGTTGCGACACGGTGGTGACGACTACATGACCAAGCCCTTCCTGCTGGAAGAGCTGGTGTTGCGGATCCGTGGCATTCTCCGGCGGCAGGAGTGGTACCAGACGCCGGTGGCCGAGCGGGGGATCTTCAAGTTCGGCGACAACGAGGTCAACTTCCGCACCTTCAAGGCCAGGGGGCCACGCGGCGAGGTACAGCTCACCGAAAAGGAGTGCATGCTCATCAAGCTGCTGGTGGAGCGGCAGGGGCAGGTGGTGTCGCGGGAGCTCATCCTGGAGCGGGTGTGGGGCTACAAGTACGGCTCCTCCTCCCGCACCATCGACAACTTCATCGTGCGCCTGCGCCGCTACTTCGAACAGGACCCCCGCGACCCCAAATTCATCCACTCGGTGCGCGGCGTGGGGTACCGCTTCACCCCCGAGGGTGAGGAGTAGCAGACCCTTACCCTGGAGCCCGCTTAGCGGTGTTGTCCGACCAGCGGAAAAGCCCCGACTTGACGCCGACCACCCGCCTCTCTAGCATGGGTGTGTGGCCTCCAGGCCAACCCGTCTGCGCTCGTGCCCCACGAGATAAGGAGAAGTCATGGCTGAGGTGAGTCAGGACAAGCTGAAGGCTCTGGATACCGCCATCTCGCAGATCGAGAGGCAGTTCGGCAAGGGCGCCATCATGCGGTTAGGGCAGCAGGAGGCGGTGACGGTCAACGTCATCCCCACCGGCTCCCTGGGCCTGGATGCGGCGCTGGGGGTGGGAGGGGTTCCCCGCGGGCGGGTGATCGAGATCTTCGGGC
>JABRVY010000490.1:0-4879 GCA_039961755.1 Acidobacteriota bacterium
GTCGTGGTGGGCGTGGGGGGTCGTCTGGCTCATGGTCTCGGTCCCTCGGCCCTCGCCTCACGCCGACGCCGGCTGCTCCTGCCGCCGGTAGCCGCCGAGCGCCTCATCCCACCGCCACCGCTCCACGTCGTAGGGGTCGTCCACCACCGGCTCGCGGGAGAAGTTGTCGTGGGGGGGCGGCGACGGGGTTTGCCACTCCAGCGTCGCCCCGCCCCAGGGGTTGGCCGGTGCCGGCTGTCCCTTGACCAGGGAATGGATCAGGTACACCAGGACGATAAGGAAGCCGAACCCCAGGAGATAGGAGCCCACCGTCGAGATCACGTGGTAGGGGGTGAACTCGGGCAGGTAGTTGTAGTAGCGCCGCGGCATTCCCTGGCTGCCCATGACGAACTGGGCGAAGAAGGTGACGTTGAAGCCCACGAAGATGAGCAGGGCGGCGACGCGGCCCCACCGCTCGCTGTACATGCGGCCGAACATCTTCGGCCACCAGTAGTGGAGGCCGCCGAGGAAGCCCATCACCGTGCCGCCGAACATCACGTAGTGAAAGTGCGCCACCACGAAGTAGGTGTCGTGCAGGTGCACGTCGGTGGCCAGGGCGCCGAGAAACAGGCCGGTCAGACCCCCGATACCGAACAGGAACAGGAACGACAGGGCGTACAGCATCGGGGTGGCCAGCCACACCGACCCCTTGTACATCGTCGCCGTCCAGTTGAAGACCTTGATGGCGGACGGGATGGCCACCAGGAAGGTGAGGAAGGAGAAGATCATCCCGGCCAGGTTGGACTGCCCCGACACGAACATGTGGTGTCCCCACACCAGGAACGAGATCACCGCGATGGCGATGGAAGAACCGGCAATGGCGGCGTAGCCGAAGATGCGCTTGCGCGAAAAGGTGGCCATCAGCTCGGAGATCACCCCCATGGCGGGAAGGATCATGATGTACACCGCCGGATGGGAGTAGAACCAGAAAAAGTGCTGGAACAGCACCGGGTCGCCGCCCAGGGCGGGGTCGAAGATCCCCACTCCCAGCACCCGCTCGGCGATGATCAGCAGGAGGGTAATGCCCAGGACCGGGGTGGCCAGGATCTGGATGATGGCCGTCCCATACAGACCCCACAGGAACAGCGGCATCCTGAACCAGGTCATGCCGGGCGGGCGCATCTTGTGGATGGTGACCACGAAATTGAGCCCCGTGAAGATCGACGAGAAGCCCAGGATGAAGGCGCCGAAGACCATGGAGATGACGCTCGTCGAGGTGGTGGTGGAGTAGGGGGTGTAGAACGTCCAGCCGGTATCCACGGCGCCGGTGATGATCGACACCAGGGCAAAAAGTGCTCCCGTCACCCACAGGTAGTAACTGGCCAAATTGAGGCGCGGGAAGGCCACGTCCTTGGCCCCCAGCATCAGCGGCAGCACGAAGTTGCCCAGCGCCGCCGGGATTCCCGGGATGATGAACAGGAAGATCATCACGGCGCCATGGAGCGTGAACATCTGGTTGTAGGTGTCCGGCTTCATGATGGTCTGCTGGGGGGTCAGCAGTTCCGTGCGCAACAGCAGGGCGAACACCCCGCCCAGCAGGAAGGCGGTGAGGATCGACACCAGGTACATGATGCCGATGCGCTTGTGGTCCAGGGTGGTCAACCAGGACCACAGGCCGCGGCCGTGGTTCAGGTAGTTCTCCCCGCCGAGGGCGTTCTCCGTGCTCGCGGACGTCACGCCGGCGGGCTGGGTCGCATGCTGCGCAGTCACTGGTCCTCCCCCTTTTCCCCCTTCAGACTCTTCATGAAGGCGATCAATGCCGTGATCTCCTCGTCCTTCAGTCGCCCCTTGTAGGTCGGCATCACCGGCTCGAAGCCGGCGACGATACGTGCCTGCGGCTCCAGGATCGACTCGCGAATGTAGTTTTCGTCAGCCACGAGCGTGGCGCCGCCGCGCATGGGGCGCTGGCTGCCCACCAGCCCCCGGAAGGTGGGGCCGATTCCCGCCGCCCCGTCCATGGAATGGCACTGGATGCAGCCGCGGCTGCGGTACAGTCGCTCTCCCGCCTCCGCCGGTGGCAGGGTGTTGAGCAGGTTGGAGGCGTCCTCCAGCCACTTCTCGAACTCCCCCGGCGGATGCACCACCACCTTGGAGAGCATGTCCGAGTGCCCCGTGCCGCAGTACTCGGTGCAGTACACCTGGTACTCCCCCGGCTCCAACGCCTCGAACCACAACGTCGAGTAGCGCCCGGGCACCACATCTCGCTTCACCCGGAACGCCGGCACGAAGTAGCTGTGAATCACGTCCTCGGAGGTCATCACCAGCTTCACCGGCCGGTCCCCCGGCACGTGCAGCACGTCGTCCACGTGACCGTTGGGGTAGGTATAGAGCCAGCTCCACTTCTGCGCCGTCACCTGAACCTCGTAGGCGTTGGCCGGGGCCGTCGCCAGATCCATGAACACCTTGAACCCCCAGGCGAAGATGCCGATGACGATGGCCAGGGGTATGACCGACCAGGTGATTTCCAGGGGGGTGTTGTGCGCCGGTGACGCCAATGGCCCCTGCCCTGCCCGCCGCCGGTAGCGCACCACGAAGAGGATCATCAGGCCGACGATGAGCGCGAAGAACACCACCGAAATCGCGAGAATGAAGTAGAACAGCGCGTCCACCGGACCCGCCCCGGTGGAGGCGGCGCGGGGGAGCCAGAAGCCACCCCCTCCCCCTCCCTGGATCCCCAGAAAGCCCATGCTCACGCTCCCCCTTCCGCTCCTGCAGCGGCGCGGCGACCACCCCGAACCAGCCAGGCCCGGCCCAGCCACACCCCGACCACGGCCAGAGTGACGAGACCACCGAGTTTCATGATGTTGCGCGCCGCCACCACGAAGCGCCCGGCGTTGGCGTCGTAGTGAAAGCAGTACAACAGGAAACGTTCCGTCAACGAGCCCACCGTGCCCGCCCCGGCCTCGGCCAGGGCCAGACGAACGGTGCGCGGCTCGTAGAGCACCCCATAGAGGTAGCGGCTCACCTTCCCCTCGGGGGTAAGCACCATCACGGCCGCGGTGTGGGCGTACTCCTTGCGCTCCTCCACCCAGCGGAAGCCGAACCCGACCGCGTCAGCCAGGGCCTTGATGGAGCCTTCGTCGCCGGTGAGGAAGTGCCACCCGGCGGCCCCTTCGGGCCTCCCGTACTCTCGCAGCATCGACTGCTTCTTCAGCCTCGCCAGGGTAGCCGTCTCCAGCGGGTCGATGCTCGCCGTGACGATATCAAAATCTTTACCGGGCAATAGTTTGATCTCCTTGAGGGAGTCGACGACGCCGTTGAGCACCAGTCCGCACAGCATGGGACAGCGGTAGTAGACGAGGGTGAGCAGCACCGGTCGCTCCCCCCGGATCAGGTCGCCGAGCCGGACCCGGCGCCCATCGTCGGCGGTGAAGGTGAGCTCCAGCGGCACCTGGGCTCCCAGCCGCTCCTCGATCCCCACCCCCTCCAGTTGCTGCGGCAAGGGTTCGGTACGTTGCGCGATGGCGGGCACGACCAGGAGGGTCGCAGCGCCCACGACCAGGGTGCACGACCACGCTCCCCATACGCGCCGAAGGCAGGCTGACGGGTGAACGCCCGCTGTCCCGGACGAGCAACTGAGATCCAACCGCATCATTCCCGCTGAGCCTGAACCGCCAGGGCCGCGCATCTATTTCACACCCCATCGAGCCGCCACAGGATGAAAACCTGTGGCTGGCCCCCGGCCTGGGGACGGCTGGACGTGAGCAGGAGATGAGCTCGCACTCTGCTCCCCTCAAGGTGAAAACCGCCTTTGATTTCTATGACAACGCCGGATCGAGGAGGGGAGCCGGCCTGCGGGGAAACCCGCGCGGGGCGCCAGCGGCGCGAGCCGCCCGGAGCAGGAAGCACGCCTGCCCCCTCGGCGGCCTCTGCCCCGGCGGACAACCCCATCCCGGTTTTCCGGGGTAAAGTGCGCTCGTGAGCAGCCACCCCGAGGAGACAGCCAGGCCTGGCGCGAAGGCGGCGCTGGACCGGCGGCGCTACCGCCGCGTGCGCCGCTTCTTCGTGCGCGCCCTCCTCCACGCCCTGTGGTGGGATTGGGTGCTCAACCGCGCCGTGCTTCGGCGCTTTCGCACCCCCCCCCTGGAGCGCTGGCGGAAGATCGCTGGCCAGTACCGACAACTGGCCGAAGAGCTGGGCGGGGTGCTGATCAAGCTCGGGCAGTTCCTCTCCGCCCGGGTGGACGTGCTGCCCTTCCCCATCACGCGGGAACTGGCGACTCTCCAGGACGAGGTGCCGGCGGCGGATTTCGGTGAGGTCCGGAGAGTCCTCGAAGCGGGGCTGCGAGCGCCGGTAGAGGAGCTCTTCGCCTGGATCGACGGGCACCCACTGGGGGCGGCCTCGCTGGCCCAGGTTCACGCCGCGCGCCTGCCCACCGGGGAAGAGGTGGCGGTCAAGGTCCAGCGGCCCGGCATCGAACGGCTGGTGGAGACCGACCTGGCGGCGATCTCGCGCTCCTTGCGCTGGCTGCGGGACGCCCCGGCGATCCGCAGGCGAGTGGACGTGGAGTGGCTGCTGCGGGAGTTCACCACGGTGACGCGCCGGGAGCTGGATTTTCTCAAGGAAGCCGGGAACGCCGAGCGCTTCGCCCGAGACTTCGCCGATGACCCCGGGGTCCACGTCCCCCGGGTGTATCACTCCCACTCCTGCCGGACCGTGCTCACCCTGGAAAACGTGGCAGCCATCAAGGTCTCCGACCTCGAGGCGTTGGAGGCCGCCGGCATCTCCCGCGCGGAGGTGGCCAAGAAGCTGTACGGCGTGTACATGCGTCAATTCTTCCTGACCCATTTCGTGCACGCCGATCCCCATCCCGGCAACGTCTTCGTGCGCCCCCTCGTCC
>JABRVY010000491.1:0-2798 GCA_039961755.1 Acidobacteriota bacterium
CCCTGGAGGAGGTACTGGCCCACCTCAACCGCCAGATGCTGCTGGGCAAGCACCTGGGCCTGCGCGGCTCGGTGGCCCGCCTGCTGGCGCAGGGGGACCTGCGGGCCCAGGAGCTGACCGCCCGGGTGGATGCTCTCACCGACGCCGCGGTGGCCCGGGGGTGGCTGGCCCCCGCCGGGGTGTACCAGTTCTTCCGCGCTGCCTCCCGGGGGGACGCGGTGGTGCTGTTCGACCCCACCGGCACCCGGGAGCTGGTGACGCTTCCCTTCCTGCGGCAGCGGCGCCCCCCCCACGCCTGCGCCGCCGACTGGGTGCGGCCCCAGGCCCGGGATGGGGACAGCGTGGCCCTCTTCGTGGTCACCTGCGGCGCCGGCATCCGCGAGCGGGCCGCCGAGCTCCGGGAGCAGCGGCGCCTGCTGGACAGCATCGCCCTGCAAGCCCTGGCCCTGGAGGCCGCCGAGGCCGCCGCGGAGTGGCTGCACCGCCGCCTGCGCACCCTGTGGGGGTTCCCCGACCCCCCGGAAATGACCATGGAGGAGCGTTTCCGCGCCCGCTACCGGGGGATCCGCCTCTCCTTCGGCTACCCCGCCTGCCCCGACCTGACCCCCCAGGCGGACGTCTTCCGGCTCCTGCGCCCGGAGGAGATCGGCGTCACCCTCACCGACGGGTACATGATGGAGCCCGAGGCCTCGGTGTCGGCGGTGGTGTTCCACCACCCCGAAGGCCGCTACCTGGCCTGACGTCGGGCGGGCGGCCGACGAATGCCCACCCGGGCTGCCGGGGACCCCGCTAACCTTGCGTACAATGCGCGGCATGCGGCACGAGCGGGTGACGGCGCGCTTTCGCGAGCGCATTGTGGTGGCCGACGGGGCGATGGGCTCGGAGCTGCTGGCCCGCCTCCCGGCGGGTTCGGCGCTGGACCTGGCACCGCTGGAGCACCCCCAGGAGATCCTGGCGGTGCATCTGGCCTACCTCAAGGCCGGCGCCGAGCTCATCGAGACCGCCACCTTCGCCGCCTCCCGGCCGCGCCTGGAGCGCCTCCACACCCCCGCCGGGGTGGAGGAGGTCAACGGTGCCGCCGTCAAGCTGGCCAGAGAGGCCAGGGAGATCGCCGGGGTGGACTGCCTGGTGGCGGGGGCCATCGGTCCCCTGGCCGGTGTCCTGGACTTTGACGACCCCGGGGGACGCGCGGCCATTGCCGCCGCCCACGCCGAGCAGGCGGCCATCCTCGCCGGCCGGGGCGCCGATCTCCTGATCCTGGAGACGTTCTTCCGCCTGGACGAGCTGCGCCTGGCCGTCGCCGCGGTGCAGAAGGTCACCGACCTCCCCCTGGTCGCCATGCTCACCTTTCCGGCGGAAAACACCCCCCAGGAGTGGGAGGAGCACGCCGCCGCGGTGGAGAGCCTGCTGGCGCTCGACCTGCTGGCCGCCGGCGTGAACTGCGCCCCTGGCCCCCACGGGGCGCTGGAAATCCTCGAACGTCTGCCAGGTCAGGCCGGACAGCTGGCCGCCATGCCCAACGCCGGCACCCTGGTGCGGCGCGACGGCCGCCTGTTCATGCCGCCGGCCACCCCCAGCTACCTGGGGGAGTTCGCGCGCCGCGCCGCCGCCTGCGGCGCCGTGCTGGTGGGGGGGTGCTGCGGGACGGGTCCCGACCACATCCGCGCCATGGCGGGAGCGGTCAGCGGGCTGCGCCCGCGGCGGGCGAGCCGCGCCGCCGTTGCCGTGGCGAGCTCCGCGCCCCGCGGCGAACCCCGCCGAGCCCGCCCCCGCTCGCCGCTGCTGGCCCGCCTGCAGGCGGGGGAGTTCACCCGGGTGGTGCAGCTGGACCCCCCCAAGGGCACCAACGCCGACCGCCTCATGGCGGTGGTACAGCGGCTGGCCGGCCATCCCGCCGTCGACGCCCTGGACATCAACTCCAACCCCCTGGCCCGGCTGCGCATGGACTCGTTGTGGCTGGCCGGGGAGATCCAGCGGCAGGTGGGGGTTGAGACGATCCCCCACGTCACCCCCCGTGACGCCTCCCTCATGGGGCTGCAGGCGCAGCTGCTGGGCGCCTGGCGAGCGGGGGTGCGCAACCTGCTGGCCATCACCGGCGACCCCTCCCAGCTGGGCGACTACCCCGGGGTACACGACGTCTACCACGTGGACATCTTCGAATTGATCCGCGCCATCGCCCGCATGGCCGAGGGGGTGGACTGCGCCGGCAACCCCATCGGCGACCCGCCCTGTTTTTGCATCGGGGCGGCCCTCAACCCCAACGCCGACGACCTCGACCACGAGATCGAGCGGATGTACCGCAAGGCGGAGGCGGGGGCGCACTTTTTCATGAGCCAGGTGTTCTTCTCCTGGGACAGCTGGGAGCGCCTGCTCGACCGCTGCGGCGGGCGCCTGCCGCTGCCCGCCCTGGTGGGGATCTGGCCGCTCTCCTCCCTGCGCCTGGCGCTGCGGCTGCACCACGAGGTGCCGGGCATCGTGGTGCCCCAGGAGCTGCTGGCGGCTCTGGAGCGAGCCGGCGCCGACGCCGCCCTGGTGGGGTACGAGCGCGCCCTCCAGCTGGCGTGCGAGGCCCCTCGCCGGGCCCAGGGGGTGTACCTCATCCCTCCCTTCAAGAACCCCGAGGAGGTGCTCTCCTTGCTCACCGCGGCGGCGCCGGAGGCGTAGCCGCGCCCACCGCCGGCCGGGGCCAGACCCGTGAGTCCCTCCCGACCACTTCGCTACAATGCGCCGCTCGGGAGGTGGGTGTGCTGGACGAGGTGCGAGACAGCCTGGCGCGCGCCATTGCGGGGGTCCTGGAG
>JABRVY010000492.1:0-1434 GCA_039961755.1 Acidobacteriota bacterium
CCTTCTCCACCGTCCGCTGCGTCGCCGAAAGCCGCACCCGCACCGCCGGGTACACCTTCCCCAGCTCCAGGTACCGGCACGTGGCCAGACCCGACCGGTGCCGGGCCGGGTCGTTCCCCAGGAAGTAACTGACCTTCCCCTCCAGCGCCTCCCTTGCTTCCACGTTCCCCACCCTGCCGCCCAAAAACCGCTCCGAAAGCACCCAGCGGCGCGAGGCACACCGCCCATCGTGCCGCCCCCACCGAGCCGTCCCCGAGTGGTGTTCTTCTTGCCCGCACTCACCTCCAGCCACCAGCACGTGCCGCAGCTCCCCCTCCCGCGTCACCCAGGTGGTTCCGAAAAACCCGGGCGCCGCAAAGGCCGCCCGCCCGTCCCACTGCCCCTGGTTGGCCACAAACCCCCGCGGCAGCAGGCCCACCGCCCGCTCCACATCGCCAACGGTCAATTGCTCCTTCCCCCCGGCGTGCGCCACGCCGGTGCCCACCAGCACGACAAGCCCGAGAAAAACCGCCCAACCTTCTCTCATGGCGCCTACCTTTCTTCCACTCAGCGCTGTCGGCCGCCGGCGTTGTGACATTTCTCTTGCCACACCTCGCTCACCTTGACAATCCCTTGATCGGCGCACGGCGCCCTGGCCCCGGGGGCTTGCTGGTTGGGTGGCGGGGACGCACCGAAATCTCCAGCCAGGGGATCGATGGGAGGGTTCGGGAGTGGGAAAAGCCACGGCGGGAGGGTTTCGGAGGTCGTCCGGGGCCCTGGTTTGGCTCTTTTCACCCCTCTGGGCACACCTCGCCCTCCGTCCCAATGCGCCGCCATGAGATCGGGAACCTGCACCGGGGCGCGGGCGGCCCGGACCAACGTTGCGACAGACGCTGCCGCCCCCACCCCGAGACCGGCGTTTCGGCGCCCTACGCTTCCAGCAACTCGTGGGCGGCGAAGAAGAACGCCACCTCGAGGCGCGCGTTTTCCGGCGAGTCGGAGCCGTGGATGGCGTTGCGCTCGATGCTGGTCCCGTGCAGCGCACGGATGGTGCCCGGCTCCGCCTTGGCGGGGTCGGTGGCCCCCATGACCTTGCGCAGGTGCTCCACCGCGTTGTCCCGGGCCAGGGCCATCACCCACACTGGGCCCTCGGTCATGAAGGCCACCAGGGAGGAGTAGAAAGGTCGCTCCCTGTGCACGGCGTAAAAGGCGCGGGCCTGTTCCTCGGTGAGCTTGAGGCGGCGGGCCGCCACGATCTCGAACCCCTCCTCCTCCAGCCGGGCGATGATCTGCCCCACCCGGCGGCGCGCCACCGTGTCCGGCTTGAGGATCGTCAACGTCACTTCACGCATCGCCTTCCTCCCTGAAGAAACCACACCGAAGACGGCGGGGCGCGGCGGGCGCCCCGCCGTCTTCGGTGTGGTTTCTTCAGGGAGGAAGGCGATGCGTGAAGTG
>JABRVY010000493.1:0-1794 GCA_039961755.1 Acidobacteriota bacterium
CCCCTGCTGGCCATCGCCTCCCGCCCCCTGGAGTGGGTCAACGCCGCCGCCAGGGCCGCCTACCGGCTCGGCCTGCGTACCTCCTGTCGTGCGCCGGCGCCGGTGATCTCGGTGGGCAATATCGCCCTGGGCGGCACGGGCAAGACCCCGCTGGTGGCGGCGCTGGCCCGCACCCTGCTGGACAGTGGAGCGAGACCCGCCGTTCTCACCCGCGGCTACCGCCGGAGGACCGCCGAACCGCGTCTAGTGCGGGGCGAGCAGGGGGTGCGCTGGGAAGAGATCGGCGACGAGCCGGCGTTGTTGGCGCGCGCGCTCCCCCGCCTCCCCATGGTGGTGGACGCCGACCGCGTGCGCGGCGCCGCCCGGGCCGTGGCCGAGGCGGGCGCCACCCACCTGCTGCTGGACGATGGCTTCCAGCACTGGCGGCTGGCCCGGGAGCTGGACCTGGTGGCCACCCCCATGGAGGATCCCCTCTGCCGGCGGCGACCCAGACGGGAGCACCCCAGAGCCCTTCGGCGCGCCCACGCCGTGCTGCTCACCGACTCTCACCCGGCCGGCGTGGCCGAGGCCCGCGCGGCCGTCACGCGGGTAGCCCCCGGGATCCCGGTGCTCGCCACCGCGGTCCTGCCCCGCGCCGTGCACCACCAGGGGGTGTGCCACCCCCCCCAGTGGCTGGCCGGACAACGAGTCATCGCCGTGGCCGGAATTGCCAGCCCGGTGCGGTTTTTCGCCCAGCTCGCCGCCCTCGGGGCAGAGCTGGTCACCCTCGTCCCCCTCCCCGACCACCACGTGCTCACCGAACCCCACGCCACCCGCCTGCTGCGCCAGGCCGACCGCGAGCGGGCGCTGCTCATCCTCACCGCCAAGGACGTGGTCAAGCTCCCACCGCGCCTGGCCAGTTCCGCTGCCTGGCTGGAAATCGAGACGGTCCCTCTGGAGGGGAGTTTCCTCGATCTGCTCTCCCCCGTGCTATCGTCTCCCCCCTCGGGGCCACCTTGATGGACGCCGCACCGGTGGTGGAGGTTCACGAACTCTCCCGGGCCTTTGGCCGGGGTTCCCGCCGCCGTCTCGCCCTCGATGGGGTGACCCTCACCGCCGGCGCCGGCGAGGTCCTGGGCCTGGTGGGACCCAACGGCGCCGGCAAGACGACGCTTTTGTCCTGCGTCCTCGGCCTGATCTTCCCCACCGCCGGGAGAGTGCGGGTGTTCGGGGGGGACCCCTGTGCCCTGTCGGCGCGCCGCCGCCTCGGCTATCTCCCGGAGCGACTGGTGTTCCCGCGGCGCGTCACGGCCCGCCGCTTCCTCCAGCTGCAGCATGCTCTCGCTGGCCGCCCCCGCGCCCGCCGGGCCACCGAGGTGGAGGCCGCCCTCACCGGCGCCGGCCTGGGCGTGGCGGCCGGCAAGCCCCTGCGCACCTTTTCCCGGGGGATGCTGCAGCGGCTGGGAATGGCGATGGCCACCATGGGGGAGCCCTCCCTGCTGGTCCTGGATGAGCCCACCTCGGGCATGGACCCGGTGGGGGTGCGCTGGGTGGCCGATCTGGTGGGGTGGCTCCGGCAGCGGGGGGCGACGGTGCTCCTGAGCTCCCACCAGCTGGACCAGGTGGCCCGCCTGTGTGATCGGGTGGCCTTCCTGCGCGCCGGGGTGCTGGAGCGGATCCAGGAGCTGCGCGGCGACGGGGGGTTCGTGATGCGCCTGCGCGGGGCGGGGGAGCCACTGTCCCCGGAGTTGGTCGGCGCGGCGGCGGCGAGTGTCGGCGGACGGTTTCTCCCCCCCGACGGCCCCGCCCAACGGG
>JABRVY010000494.1:0-3147 GCA_039961755.1 Acidobacteriota bacterium
GAAGAGCACCGGGTGCCCCCGCTGTCCGGCGTGCACCGGCACGGCAATGGCCGCCCGCTGCGCCGCCCGCGCCCGCAGCAGGGCCCGCACCGTCTCGGTCCGCACCAGGGGGTGGTCCACCAGCAGTACGACCGCCGCGTCGACCCCGGGGGGGAGGGCCGCCAGCCCCACCCGCAGGGAGGAGAGCTGCCCCTGCTCGGGGCGTGGGTTGCGTACCAGCAGGGGGGCGAGCTCCCCGTGGCGAGCCACAATTTCGGCGTGGGCCGGGCCGGTGACCACCACCAGCGGGTCGAGGCCCCCGGCCCGGGCGGTGCGCACCGCCTGTGTGAGGAACGTCTCCCCCCCCACCGCCAGCAGCGCCTTGGGGGTGCCCATGCGGGTGGAGGCTCCCCCCGCCAGGATGACGCCGGCCACCGGGCTCATGCCAGGGCCAGCAGGGTCTCCCGCACCAGCTGCCGGACCAGCTCCACCTTGTAGGCGTTGCCCGTCAGGGGCGTCGCCCCCGCCGCCGCCGCCTCCCCCGCCCGGGCGGCCACCGCCGGGGTGAGGGGCTGCTCGGCGAGGAGCTTCTCGGCGGCGGTGGCCCGCCACGGCACGGGGGCCACGCCGGCGAGCACCACCTGGGCGGTCCGCACCCTTCCGCCCTCCCCGGCCAGCGCCACGGCCACCCCGGCCAGGGCAAAGTCCCAGGTCGCCCGGGGGCCCACCTTGCGGTAGGCGGTGCGGGTGCCCACCGGGGGCAACGGCACCACCACCTCGGTGAGGAGTTCCCCGGGCTGGAGCACCGTCTCCCGGGTAAAGTCCTCCTCGGGCAGGACGTAGAACTTCTCCAGCGGCACCACCCGGCCGCCCGAGGGCCCGGCCAGGCGCGCCAGCGCCCCCAGGGCCACCAGCATCGGGGCCAGGTCGGAAGGGTGCACGTAGTGGCAGCTCTCCCCGCCGAAGATGGCGTGGTAGCGGTTGTCCCCCGCCACCGCGTAGCAGGTGTCCCCCCCCTTGCGCAGGCAGTGGAAGGGACCGCGGTAGTACCAGCAGCGCGGCTTCTGGCACAGGTTGCCCCCCACCGTGCCCTGGTGGCGCAGCTGCGGGGAGCCCACCGCCGCCGCCGCCTGGGCCAGCCCCGGCAGCAGGCGCCGCACCACCCCCTGGGCCGCCACCTCGGCCACCGTGGCCAGCGCCCCCAGGCGCAGCTTGCCCCCCTCCTCCCGGATGCCCCGCAGCTCGGCAAGCCCGGCGAGGCTCACCAGGGTGTCGGCCCCGTAGACCCCGTCCCGGAGGCACCCCAGGAGGTCGGTACCGCCCGCGTGCACCACGGCCCCGGGGGCGGCGGCCAGGCGGACGGCCTCCCCCAGGGTGGCCGGACGGACGTGGCGAACGTTGGGAAGCATGGCGTTACCCTCGCTTTCCGCCCGCGGCGGCGAGAAAACGCGCCGGGGTGATGGGAGCGTCGGTGACCCGCACCCCGGTGGCGTGGAAGACGGCGTTGGCCACCGCCGCCGCCGTGGGGATGGTGGCCGGCTCGCCCAGCCCCTTGGTGCCGGTGGAGTTGAAGCCCTCATCGGGGCGGTCGATGGCGACGCAGGCCATCTCCACCGGCACGTCCAGCATGGTGGGGATCTTGTAGTCGTGCAGGTTGGCGTTGACCATGCGGCCGGTGGCGGGGTCGAGGATGCGCTCCTCGGTGAGGGCGAAGCCCAGCCCCATCACCACCCCTCCCAGGGTCTGGTTGTCGAAGGTGAGGCGGTTGAGCACCCGTCCCGAGTCCTGGGCGGCCACCACCCGCAGCACCCGCACCTCCCCGGTGGCGGTGTTCACTTCCACCTCGGCGAAGTGGGCGGCGAAGGGGACGGTGACGGTCCCCTCGGGGTTGGGGGCGCGGGTGCCGACCCCCACCAGCACCCCCTGCCGCTGCAGTCCCTCCAACGCGCTCAGGGGGAGGGACACGGAGGGGTCAGCGGCGGCCACCACTCGCCCCTCCCGCAGGGTCAGCTCCTCCACCGGACGCTTGAGCTGCGCCGCCGCCAGCTCCAGCACCTGCCGGCGCACCGCGGCGGCGGCGGCGCGCACCGCCGGGCTGTCGGTGGGGACGGTCTTGGAGCCCCCGGAGGGGGTGGCGTAGGGGGTGGTGCCGGTGTCGGCGTGCTCCACGGCGATGCGCTCCACGGGGATCGCCAGCTCCTCGGCGGCCACCATGGCCATCACGGTCTTGGTGCCGGTGCCGATGTCCGAGGCCCCCATGGTGAGGGTGGCGGAGCCGTCGGGGAAGAGCTTGACGATGGCGGTGGAGGGGGGGCCGCCGGAGAACCCCCAGAAGCAGGCGGCCACCCCGACGCCGCGGCGGGTGGTTCCCTGCCCTGGCCGGGCGCGGCGGGCCCGCTCCCACCCGAAGGCCTCGGCCCCCCGCCGCAGGCACTCCTCCAGCCCGGCCGTGCTATAGGGGAGGTTGCCGCGACGCTGGGCGGTGCGGGGGACGTTCTTGAGGCGCAGGGCCAGGGGGTCCATGCCCAGCTTGCCGGCCAGCTCGTCCATGGCCTGCTCCAGGGCCCAGGCGCACTGGGGGTAGCCGGGGGCGCGCATGGGGCGGGCCCGCCCGGCGTGGATGAAGACCGTCTCGTCCCGCGCCCTGACGTTGGGGCAGGCGTACAGCTCGGTGGCCATGAAGGTGGCGGCCGCCGAGGCGGGGTAGGCCCCGGCCGCCCCCAGGCTGGTGATCTCGATGGCGGTGAGGGTGCCGTCGCGGGCGGCCCCCAGCTTGACGGTGAGGCGATTGGCGGGGCGGTTGCCGGTGGCCAGGAAGGTGTCCTCCCGGGGCAGGAAGAGCTTCACCGGGCGGCCGGTGGCGCGGGCCAGCAGGGCGGCCAGCACGGTGTACTTGCCCGCCTCCAGCTTGGCGCCGAAGCCGCCCCCCATGTAAGAACCGATGACCCTCACGTGGGCCAGGGGCAGGCCCAGGGCGCGGGCCACCTCGGCCTGCACCGCGAACACCCCCTGGGTGGTGTCCCAGACGGTGAGGCGGTTGCCATCCCAGCGCACCACCGAGCCGTGCACCTCCATGGGGGCGTGCAGCTCGCAGGCGGTGCGGAAGGTGCGCTCCACCACCGCTGCTGCGGCGGCAAGGCCCGCCGCCACGTCCCCCCGCTCGTACAC
>JABRVY010000495.1:0-2897 GCA_039961755.1 Acidobacteriota bacterium
CCCATGATCAGCGCACCCCACCGCCTCGCCGGCGACACCGCCGCCCCCGCCCGCGACGTGGCGGCTGCAGCGTGCCGCCCCTCCCAGTGGTGGGCGCGGGCGCTGCTGGCAAGCGCCGTTTTCACCGTCGCTCCGCACCATCTCCCGGCCCAGGGGACTCCCATCTCCGTCGAGCCTCGCTGGAGTACCGAGGCCTGGCACTCCCTCAGCACCCCCTTCACCCTCGCCCTCAACCGCCGCCTCACCCCCGAGGAGGGTTCCTTAAGGGTCTTCGTGGGGGAGGTGGAAGTGACCGCCCTGCTCGAGCCGCAGCAGCTCCTGCTCACCTACCCGGCCCGCCTCAAGGGGGTGATCACGGCCGGGGAGCACCGGGTCAAAGTCTTCCTCGACTCCCCGACCGGCGAGTGGGTCGAGCTGGGGAGCTTCCCACTGCGGCTGCGCACCCGGGCCGGGTTCGAGCAGGCGCGGATCGCTCCCACCCTGGACCTGGCCGGGGAGGGGCGCTGGGAGGGGGAGGACGGTTCCGATGCCCCCGTCCAGAGCGACCTCGGCGCCTCCCTCAATGCCACCCTGGCCAGCGAACACCGGCGCGGCACCTTTTCCTTGGAGTCTTCCTTCGCCGTGGTGGGGGTGCCGGAGCGGCCGGCGGCGCTGCGTTTCGCCGAGCTGGGGGAGGACGCTCCCCTCGTCGATCTCTCCAGCTACCTGGTCGAGGCCAGGCTGGGGGGGGCAACGCTTTCCGTCGGCCACCTCCAGTTCGGTCGCCATCGTCTGGTGGCACAGGGGTTTTCCGCCCGCGGCGTGAGCGCTTCTGTCCCCATCGCCCGCGGTGTGAGCCTGGAGCTGGCGGCCACCGGCGGCTCCTCCCAGGTGGGGTGGAGCGACCTCGTGAGCCTGTCCGAGCGACAGCACCAGATGCGCAGTGCCACGCTCCAACTGGAGTTCTTCCCCACCGTCCCGGGGGTGGCGCGGCTGGCCCTCACCTGGCTGGATGGGTCGCTGCTGCCCCGCTCGGGCTTCGACCGCGGCGCGGTGGTGGCGGCGGAGCGCAGCCGGGGTGGCGGCGCCCAGCTCCACCTGGCGCTGCCCTCCGGTCGGCTGGGGCTGGAGGCCGGGTGGGCGCGCATGCGCCTGGACGACGGCTTCGACGCCGAGCTGGAGGAAGGCCTTGCGGTGGAGCCGGTGGCCTCCTCCACCTCCAGCGGGCACTACGCCGAGCTGCAGGCCACGCTCCTCGAAGGCCGGCTGGGCGAGCAGGCCCAGGGCGCCCTGCGGCTGGCCCTGCAGCACCAGCGGCTGGACCCCCTGTACCGTTCGGTGGCCGCCTCCACCCAGGCGGACGTGGACCAGCGGGCGGGCCAGCTCATGGCCCAGCTGGGCAGCGTCACCGTGCAGGGGTCGTGGGAGCGCACCGTGGACAATCTCAACCGCCTTCCCACCGTGCTGGGCTCCCACGGAGAGCGGCACGGGGTGAACCTGGCTCTCCCGCTGCCGCAGCTGTTGTCAACGTCCTGGCTGCCGTCGCTGCAGGCGGGGTGGGACCGTAGCCGTGCCCGGGGTCTGGCTCGTGATGACAGCCTGTTCCCCCCCGACACCGTGCCCGACCTGGACACCACCTCGCGCAGCGCCTCGCTGGACTGGGGGGTGGGCGCCTGGCAGGTGGGCTACCGCTGGAGCCGGTCGCTGACGGACAACCGCAACCCGGCGCAGGCGCAGGCCGACCTCAAGCCCACCTCGCACCAGATCACCGTGGCCCGAGCCCTGGGTCAGCGAATGAACGTGAGCCTGGACGCCTCCCGGGACGAGACGCGGGAGCTCGGATCCGGGCAGCAGGACCGCAGCCACCGCCTGGGGCTGGCCACCTCCCTGCGCCTCGGTGACGCCCTGGGGTGCAGCGTCAACCTCTCCCACAGCACCCGCCGCTCCCTGCCCGAGGGGGCGGAAAACACCGGCATCGACGGGGATGTACAGCTTTCCTACCGCTTCTCCCTGGGGCTGCCGGGGGGGCAGGGCGGCGCCTCCCTGCGCCTGGCCCGGCGCCACCAGACCACCCTCTCGCCGCTGTTCGGCGTTGACGAGGACACTCGCCAGTGGTCGGCCTCCCTGGGGGTGTCGGTGAGCCTTGCGCCATGAGGTGCGTCATGCGACTCCTCCCTGTCCTCTCCCTGCTGTTGGCGGCCGCCGCGCCCTCCCCGGCGCAGATCCTGCGCACCCCCACCGGGGTCAACGTGGCGAGCCAGGGGGCCAGCGTCGTGTTCATCAGCTACGGGCGACTGCGCCCGGATCAGTTCTCGGTGGAAGCCGAGTGGTGCCCGGAGCTCACCCCCGCCGCCCCCGACCTGGGGCTGCGCTGCGACCCGGCCAGGAGCTGGGGCCGTCTGCCGGCCCGGCACGACCTCTCCCGTTCCTCGGGGCAGCAGGGGTTCACCGACATCATGTCCATTCCGGCGAGCCTGGCGCGCCGTGCCTGGCAGGCCGCCCGGCGGGACGGGCTGCGGCAGTTCTACTACGTGCGCCGGTTCTCCTCCACCCTCGGGCTGCCCGACGAGTACGTGGTGGTCACCTGCCGGCTGGCCGGCGGCACGCTCGGTACCCCCTTCGCCATCACCGAGATCACCCTGCGTTTTGCCACCCCTGCGCCGGTGCTGGTGGTGGCCCCCGGGGCCACGCCGCCAGCGGTGAGCGCCGAGCTGCGCTACACCGGCAGCGGGGTGCTGCGGGGGCGCTGGGAGGTGGTGCAGCCGGGCGATCCCCCGCCCACCGCCGAGGACCTCCTGCCGGAGGGCTCGCTGCCCGCCGAGCTGCGGGGGCTGACCCGCCGCTACCTCGAGGTGGGGCGCTTCCAGGTCGCCCTCCCCCCCGGGGGCGCGGCCACCCTGGAGGGGCCGGACCCCCGC
>JABRVY010000496.1:0-1629 GCA_039961755.1 Acidobacteriota bacterium
GGGAGCAATCCACGTCGCCGAACATCGTGCCCGTGCAGGCCGGCGGCGTGTACCCGGCAGGCTCCTTGGCCTTCAAGAGGAAGATGGCCATCTGCCGACGGGTGACGATCTGGTCGGGGCAGAACCGCAAGGGGTTGGTGCTGCACCCGGCGGTGATGCCCTTGTTGTACAGGTCCTCGATCCAGTCGGCGTTGGGGGTGGCGTCGCAGTCCACGTCGGCGAAGATGCCCTGACAGGGCGGCGGCGCGTAAGTGTTGCCGTAGCGGCCCAGCAGCAGCCAGCGGGCCATGTTGGAACGGGTCATGGGCGCATCGGGGGAGAAGAGACCATTCAGGCCGAAGGTGATCTTGGCCCCCGCCACCGCGTGGATGAACTTGTCCGCCCAGTGGCCCACCGGCACATCGTCGAACGCCTTGATGAAGCAGACGTTGACGTCGGGTACCGGGTTCGCGGAGTTGTGCAAGGTCATGATCTTGGCCTGGTACGTCCCCCACAGTGGCGCCCCGTCGGCGATGAAGTGGGCGTCCACCAGCGAGTTGGAGTACGGACCGATGGCCCCCGAGTTCGGAGTGAGCACCAGCCACGGCAGGCCGGCGCCGATGTAGCCGGCGATGCCGAAGGCGCCGATTTCCGCCCCGCCGGGGAAGGCCCCCACCAGGGTGCTGGCGCCGGTGTTCATGTTGAGGATACGCAGCTCACCCTGGGAGGTGGTGTTGTTGTAGGCGGCCCAGTAGAGGATGCCGTTCAGCTCGTCGTAGTCCATCCCCTGGGCGTAGTTGGCGTCGATGCCCAGCGGACCCACCACCGTGCCGGCGCCGGTGTTCTTGTTGATCCGCACCAGGGTATCCGCGGCGATGTCCACGCCGTAGATGTCCCCCGAGGGCGTGACGGCAATGTCGATGAGGCAGTTGGCGTTGGTCACCGCGCCCACGGGCGTGACGGCGCCGGTGGTCGGATCGACCGTATAGAGTTGAGAGGCCGAGGAGCAGTTGGTGGAGGAGGCGTACAGAGTGCCGTCCACCGCCGCCGAGAGGCCGGTCCAGCTGTGTCCGGCCAGCGGCACGGAGGCGCCGATCACCGTCACCGCCCCGGTGGCCGTGTTGATGGTGGCCAGCTGGTTGGTGTCGAAGTTCAGGACCCACAGCTTGCTGAAGTCACCCAGTCGGAAATCGCCGGCAAAGAACATTTCCGGCCGCGGAGAGATGATGCTCCAGCTCGCGGGGGCGGCCACGTCGTTCCACTTCACGAAGTTGTTGCCCGGGAACACGTCCACGCCGAAGGCCGGCACCACCGCCTGGGCCAGCTCCGGCACGGTGCGGGGCGGAGCCGACGGCTTGTCCGTCACCCGCGGCGCCGGGCCCATGGAGGCCGGGGCACCCGGCTCGTTCGTCTGAGTGACCGGTGACAGGTGCGGCCAAGACGCGGGGATCGCTGTTGTTACGAACTGGAAGTTGACCGCCAGGCCACCCTGGTTGTTGAGGTTCAGGTTCTGGTGCTCCTCCTCGGCCTGGTACAGACGCGAGTACAGCGAGGTCGGATTGAGGGTCAGCCACCCGGTGGGGAGGGAGAAGTCGATCTGATAGGTGGTATTCGGGGGCAGGATGGCCTGCTTGACGTCGTTGCCGTAGC
>JABRVY010000497.1:0-4711 GCA_039961755.1 Acidobacteriota bacterium
GCGGGGTGGGGCGGCAGGGCGTCCAGCGGCGCGGTACGCCCCTCCACCGGCTCGGCGCACTCCACCACCTCGACCCCCATGGCGATGGGGAGCGACCAGGTGGTGGCATCGTAGGGGGCGAGAATGGGTCCCTTCTCGCTGGCCGCCACCTCCGGGTAGCGCTGGGGGCGCAGCATGGTGAGAAGGAACTCCCGGTAGGGCTGGCTCGCCGGCAGCAGGTAGGTGCCGGCGGGGTAGGTCTGGCGCCGCACCTGGAGCGGTGTTGCAGCGCGTTCAACCCGCACGCCGTGGCGCAGCAGCAAGTCGACCAGGAGCTCGGCGGCCACCGGGTCGTGCTGATCGGGGGGGATCAGGAACGCGGTGGGGGGCTGGGAGCGACCCCTGGCCACCGCCTCGCTGCCCATGCGGGCGAAGTTGCGCAGCACGTCGCGGGCGTGGGTGGCCACGGCCTCGAGCAGCGCCAGGGTAGCCACCCGCTGGTAGGCGATGATGTCAGCCAGACGCCACCACCCCCCCGGCCAAGGCGAAGGAAAATTGGCGCGCCGCTGGTACTCGGGGAACCCCTTGGCGCCGCCCCGCAACTCCCCGGGGTCGATGAAGATCGGCGTCGCTACCCGGGCCGAGGCCACCTCGGTGAGCAGCCCCACCACGTTCTTCCACCAGGCGGTATTGCGCGTGCCGCCCGGCCAGTAGGAATCGAAGATCATGTTGCTGCCCACTCCGGTGTGCCCCGCCTCCTCCAGCCGTAGCGCCATGGTGGTGCCGAACAGATCCGCCAGGCGAAAGATCAGCGGGTGGACCTCGGCCGCCAGGGGGTCGGTCTGGGGTGGTACGAACATGCGGGGGCCGAGGGGTCCCATCTGGTGCAGGTCCAGGAAAACCTGGGGAAAGAAGCGGTGGTAGACGACGTCGTTGACGGCGCGCGACTCGGCCAGGGCGAGCATGTAGAAGTCGCGGTTGTTGTCATGGCCGGCGTAGTGGTGATACAGCCACGGCAGCGGCCCCCCCTCGAACTCCGTGCCCAGGTAGCGGTTGTACCAGTCCACCACCATGAGCTGGCCGTCCGGGTTGATGGAGGGAGCCAGCAGCAGGATCGTCTCATCCAGCCAGCGCAGCACCCTGGGATCCTGCGAGGTGGCCAGCTCGTGGGCCAGGAGCATGGCCATCTGCGTGGCTGCCACCTCCGTGGCGTGGATGGTGCAGGTGACCAGTACGATGGGCTTGCCCTCGACGAGGAGTCGCTCCAGCTCATCGGTGCCGAGACGGTCGGGGTTGGCGAGCCGGCGGGCGATGTCCAGATAGCGCGACAGGTTGGCGTGGTTGGCCGGGGAGGTGATGATGGCCAGGGGCATGTCGTTGCCCTGGGTGGAGTTGCCCATGGAGGTCAGCTCCACCCGGTCGGAGGCGGTGGCGAGGGCCTGAAAGTAACTTACAACCCGGGGCCATGGCACCAGAAAGCGGTCAGATCCCACCTGGCGGCCCACGAAGGCGTCGGGTGAGGGGATCTGCGCCATGGTGGTGGCGGCTGTCAAGAACCCGGCGAGGATGAAGCGAAACCGCATGCGTACCTCCCCTCGAGGCGGGTGAGCGGGGTGGCCCGCCGCAGGGGCGGAGTCTACCGCGTTTCTGCTGGCGGATCTGCTAGAGTAGTACTCCGCGCGCCGGGCGGGAGGCATGAGCATGGCGTCCTCCAAGAGCGTCACCTGGAAGGATCTGGAAGTTGCCGCTGAAGAAGTGTTTCGTGTCCTCGGCGGGGCGGAGATGAGCTGGGCGAGGCAGATCTGGGAGCTGCTCGCGGGCCTGGGTCTTGCCGCCGCCCCCGATGAGCTGGCGCGGCACCGGGTGGCGATCCGCTTTCTGGCGCTGGCGCGCGTCCACCACGACTTCTGCTACCACGCCTGGAAGAAGGACGTCGAGCCCCGCCTGGCGGAGTGGGCCTACTATCTCGAGCTGCAGCCGCTGCGGGTCGGGCAGCTGCTTGGACCGGAGGTGCCGCTGACAGGGGCGAACACCGAGGCCGAGGCGCTGGAGGAGGCGCTGGAGGAGTTGACCCGGCGCGAACGGCCGGTGCTCTTCGAGGGGCTGGTGCGGGCGCTGGGGAACCCCTCCAAGGTGTTCGTGGCCTTCTGGCGCAGCCGGGAGGCGGCGCACGGCGGCGGCAACGGCAACGGCCGCGAAAGCGACGAGGCGATCCTGAACGACCTCTCCTTCGAGAAGATCGATGCCTTCGAGTTTGTCTCCAAGGGGTTCCCGCCCCGTCAGCGGCGCAAGGCGCCCGCCAAGCGGGCGAGCCTCGACCTGGCCGAGCTGGGGATCAAGCTCTAGCGGGCGCGGTGCGCTCTCCCTTGGCGGGCGACGGTCAGGCTCGATCGCCAGAAATGGAGGATTCCGCGCCGGCAGCGGACCCCGGAGCGGTATGGTAGGATTTACAAAGCCTTAGCTGGCGGAGGGCAGGTCGGAAGAGACGACCCGATGCCGTTTCTCGGCGGCGACCGCTGCCGGTCCGACGTCCGGCGGGTCCGCTGGCCGCAGGCCAGGGGGGGGCGCGGCGGTGCGAGCAACAGTGAGGTTGGCGTCGTGGTGATCCAGGTCCGGGAAGAGCTGGTTGCCCTTTTCGAGCTCGCCCCGGTGGCCATGCTGGTGCTGGACCGGGAGCGCCGGGTGGTGCTGGCCAATGCCGCGGCGGCGCGCCTGGCGGGACGCAGCCACCCGGAGGACCTCGCCGGCCTGGTTGCCGGTGAGGCCATGAACTGCATTCATCGTCTGGACGATCCCCGCGGCTGCGGGTGGGGCCCGGTGTGCGCCGGCTGCCCCCTGGGCACCACGGTGGCCGAGACCCTGGCGCGTGGGGTGGGTCGCCATGGGGTGGAGGGAGGCCTCCCGTGGGCTGGCGGCGAGGGGAGGACGCGCCGTCTGCGCATCTCCACGGCCTTCGCGGTGGTGCACGGGAGCCCCCGCGTCCTGGCGTTTCTCGAAGACGTCACCGCCCACCACCTGGCCGAGGAGGCGCTGCGCGCCAGCGAGGAAAAGTACCGCCAGCTGGTGGAGGACATCAACGACGTCATCTACACCACCGACGCCGAGGGGGTACTCACCTTCGTCAGCTCGGCCTCCTTGAGGGTGATGGGATACCCGGCCGAGGAACTCATGGGCAGGCACTTTTCGGTCATCGTCTACCCCGACGACCTGCCGGCGCTCGAGCGCCGCTTCCGAGAGGTCCTGCAGCAGCGGCTGGGTCCGTGGGAGTTCCGCTACCGGCACGCCTCGGGGGAGATCCGCTGGGCGCGGACCTTGAGCACCCCCGTGCAGGAAGGCGGGGTGTCGGTGGGGCTGCGGGGGGTGTTGTCGGATATCACGGAGACCCGCCGGGTGCACGAGCAGCTGGTCGCCTCCCAGAGAATGGAAGCCCTGGGCCAGCTGGCCGGCGGCCTCGCCCACGACATGAACAACATCCTGCAGGCCATGACCTCCACGCTGTCCCTGGCCAAACTCGAGCCTTGCTCGGAGGAAAGGTCGGTGGCCCGGCTGAAGGAACTGGAGGCCTACATCAAGCGGGGGGCGGGGCTGACCCGACAGTTGCTGCTCTTCGCCCGCCGGGAAACGGCTCGCCCGGAGCTGCTGGACCTCAACCGGGTGGTGGAGGAACTGCTCCCCATGCTGCGCCGATTGCTGCGAGAAAACGTCTCTCTCGAAGTGGCGCTGGCCGGCGAGGAGCTCCCCGTGGAGGCGGATCGCGGCCAGCTGGAGCAGGTGCTCACCAACCTGGCGGTCAACGCCGTGGACGCCATGCCCGACGGCGGTCTGCTGCGAGTCACCACCGGCGCTGCCGGGGGGGAGGTGTGGCTGGCGGTGGCCGATACCGGCACCGGCATCCCCGAGGAGCTGCAGCAGCGCATCTTCGAGCCGTTCTTTACCACCAAGGAGGCGGGGTACGGGACGGGAATCGGGCTAGCGGTGGTGCACGGTATCGCCACCGGGCTGGGTGGCCGGGTGGAGGTGGCGAGCGCCGTCGGCCGGGGGAGCCGTTTCACCGTTTCTCTGCCCCGCGCCAGGGCACAGGCGAAGACTCCCTCGGGAGAGCTGCCCGCGGTGCGGGATCCGGCCGACACCCGGGGGCGAGGGGAGCACATCCTTCTGGTGGAAGACGAGGAAGACATCCGGGGCGCACTGGCCGATGTGCTGAGCGGGCTGGGCTATCGCGTGACCGCGGTGGGCAGCGTGGGAGAGGCGGGGGTACTGGACGAGAGTCTGGCTCCCGACGTGCTCCTCACTGACCTGGTACTGCCCGACGCCAGCGGGGTGGACCTGGCCGCCAGCCTGCTGGAGCGCTGGCCGCGCATGGCGGTGATCATGATGTCGGGCTATACCTCCGATGAGGCGGTGCGGCTGGGGGCGGCTGCCGGGCTGGTGCGGTTCCTGCAGAAGCCCTTCGAGATCCCCCGCCTGGCGGAGGAGCTTCGCGCTGCCCTGGATGAGCGGCGTTGATTGCCGCGGCGCGGTTTGTCACACTGAGAGGGTGGGCCCATGGCTGAAACCGGCAATGGCGTTGCCGTACCCGGCGGCAGGATGGGGACGGCGGCCATGACCGACGGCTCACCCCGGCGGAGGCGCGTGTCGCTGGCCCTGATGCTGCTGCTGTCGGCGGCGGCGGCGCTGCTGGTGGCCCTGGGCCGCCCCGGGTGGCCGGCGGTGGCGCTGTGGGGGGGCGGGG
>JABRVY010000498.1:0-12811 GCA_039961755.1 Acidobacteriota bacterium
AGCGTGCGCGTGGGCGTCGGTGTGGGAGTGGGCGTGACGGGGGGAGGGGTGCCAGGGTAGAGGTAGGCGGCGCAGGTGCGGTCGGTGGCGTTGAGGTCGTTGGTGGCGGTGAGCATGGCGTACATGAGCGCCTGGCTGTCCGGGTGGTGGCCGAAACAGAGCCCGTGCCCCAGCTCGTGGGCCAGCATGCGGCGGTAGCCGTCGTTGTAGGAGTCGATGCAGCCGGCGCCGTTGTTGATCACCGCAAACCAGCTGGAGGCGGTGTACCAGGTGGCACCGTCGAAGGTGTGACTGCCGCCGAACCAGGGGCCGCCGAACCCCAACGTGCCCGAGCAGCCCACCAGGTCGGGAATGTCACTGCACGGGTCGTTGAAGACGATGACTCGATCGCCGGGGCCGGGGGTGTCCTGCCCCCCGGTGCAGGTGAGGGAGTAACTGGTCGGGCCGTCGTTGCGCACGTTCAGGTTGCTGCCGGGGATGCCGTTCCAGGTGGTCACCGCCCGCTGCACCCGGTCGGGGGTGGTCCCGGGGGGCAGCGAGGCGTCGCCGGGGGACTGCCAGAAGATCCCCACCTGCCCGCCGGTATCGAAGTCGCGCCAGCGGATCTTCTGGCCGCCGGAGGCCATGAACTCGCAGCCGGGGGGCGGCGCGGCGGGCCGGTAGCCGGCGCGCTCGGCGGCGGTGGCCAGAGCCTGGGCCGCGCTCCAGGGGGCGCGCCCGGCCAGCACCTCCCGCAGGTGAGCCAGCAGGCGGTCCTGGTGGTAAACCCCCGGCGTCTCCACCACCACGCCATCCGGGCGGGGGAGGAGCTCCACGTCATGGGCCTGCTCCACCGGCGCCAGCAGGACCGCGCCGCGGCGGCCGGACACCCGCTCGAGCACCCCGTAGGCCATGGTGCGCGGTCGCCAGGAGCCGTCGGGGGCGGCGTCCAGAAAGAGGAGATAGACCTCTCCGGGTGAGAACCGGGGAGCTCCGGCCACCGCCCAGCCGCGCCCGCCGCGCGCGCCTCCCGGTACCGTCACCGTCACCTCCGCTGTAGGACCCAGGGGCCCCTTGAGGGAGACGAGGGTGACGACGCGGGTGGAGGTCCACAGCAGCGGACCCCGCGCCGTCACCTGGCTGGCTGCAGCCTCGGCCAGGATCACCACCTGGGCCTGCGCGGCCAGGTCCCCGAGATGCCGGGGCGGCACCACCGTGGTGGCCCAGCTCACGCCAGCCACGGACAGACTCACAACGGCGGTCAGCCGGCCGATCACTCCAGCAACCTCCTCACCACACATGGTACGACTCTCACTGTCGAATTTCCGTGATGGAGAGTACGAGACGTCGCCCCCGCGGCGGCGGACCACGACCCGGTGGAACGCCGTGGTGCGTGACCTCGCCAGCGCCCTCGCCGGTGCGCCGATTTGGCGCCTCCGGACGGTGTTGCCGTCATGCGAACTGGCAGACGGTTTGCTTGCTACCATAGCCGGCGCGCGCCGGGTGCGGTGGGCGTGTGTCGCTGGCGAGAGCGGAGGAGCAGACATGATCGAAGTGGAGGGACTGACCAAGCGGTTCATCACCCGGGACGTGGTGGATCGCGTGTCGTTCTTCGTACCGGAGGGGGAGGTGCTGGGGTTTCTGGGCCCCAATGGAGCCGGGAAGACCACCACCATGCGCATGATCACCGGCTTCCTGCCGGCCACCGCCGGCACGGTGCGGGTGGCGGGGATCGACCTGGACCGGGATCCCCTGGGGGTGCGGGCTCAGATCGGCTACCTGCCGGAGAACGTCGCCCTCTACCCGGAAATGCGGGTGGAGGAGTACCTGCGCTACCGCGCCGCCCTGGAGGGGGTGCCGCGCGCCGAGGTGGGCAAGCGCCTGGATGAGGTGAGCGACCGCTGCATGATCGGCGAGGTGCGCCGGCAGCTCATCGGGACCCTGTCCAAGGGGTACCGGCAGCGGGTGGGGCTCGCCTCGGCGCTGATTCACCGGCCGCGGGTGCTCATCCTGGACGAGCCCACGGTGGGCCTGGACCCGCGCCAGATCGTCAAGATCCGCGAGCTGATCGTGGAGCTGGGGCGCGACCACACGGTGATCCTCTCCACCCACATCCTGCCAGAGGTGGAGCAGGTGTGTCGCCGGGTGCTCATCATCGACGACGGTCGACTGGTGGCGGACGGCACCCCGGAGCAACTGCGCACCGCCGCCGCCGGCGCCGCCGAGCTGCTGGTGGAGCTGGAGGCCCCGGAGGCCGATGCCCAGGTGGCGCTGGCGGCCCTGCCCGGGGTGGCGAAGGTGAGCGGCGACGGCAACGGTCGCTTCCGCCTCACCCTGGAGGGGGGTGACCTGCGCCGCGAGGTGTTTCGCCTGGCCGTGGAGCATGGATGGACCCTGCTGGAGTTGCGGCAAACCACGCCGTCCCTGGAGGATGTCTTCCTGCGCCTGACCATGCGCGATACCACCGTGTCCGGCACGTCCGAGGAGGAGAACGTCGATGCGTAAGACGTTGGCTCTGATCCACCGCGAGCTGGTGGCGTACTTCTCGTCACCCCTCGCCTACGTGGTCCTGACCGCCTTCCTGTTCTTCAACGGCTACGTCTTCTGGCTCATCATGGCCTACCTCAACGACCCCCGCACCCAGGCCATGACCCCCTTGAAGCTGTTCTTCGGCGGGACGATCTTCTTCTGGCTGTTCCTGCTCTTCGTGGTGCCAGTGATCACCATGCGCCTCATCGCCGAGGAGCGGCGCTCCGGCACCCTGGAGGTGCTGCTCACGGCGCCCGTCAGCGAGGGTCAGGTGGTGATGGGGAAGTTCCTGGCGGCGTTCATCTTCTACCTGTTCCTGTGGCTGCCCACGGTGGTCTACGTGGTGATCCTGAAGCAGCACGCCGCCATCGACCTCTACAAGGTGGCCTCGGGGTATCTGGGCATTGCCCTCCTGGGGGTACTGTTCGCCTCGGTGGGGCTGTTCACCTCGGCGTTCACGAAGAATCAGATCGTCGCGGCGATCTTCGCCTTTGCCGTGCTGGTGGTGCTGTTCTCCATGGGATTGATGGAGCAGCTGGCCACCAATCCGGCGCTCAAGGGGGCGCTGGGGTACATGAACCTGTGGGACCACATGGACGACTTCGCCCGCGGGCTCGTGGACACCCGCCGCATCGTCTACCAGCTGTCGCTGGCCGGCCTGTTCCTGTTCCTGACGGTGAAGGTCGTCGAAGCCCGGAAGTGGAGGTGAGCCGTGAGCCGGGCCAGGATTCTCACCACGTCTACCACGGCCATTGCCATCGTTCTGGCGGTGGCCCTCACCCTCATGGTCAACTGGTTGGGGTACCGGCACTACTACCGGGCCGACTGGACCGCCGCAAAGATGTACACACTATCGGACAAGACGCTGTCCACCCTGAAGGGGCTGCAGAACGAGGTGCGGGTCATCGTCTTCATGACCCCCCAGACCCCCCTGTTCGAGGACACCAAGGAGCTGCTGCAGCGCTACGCGGCGGCCTCGCCCAAGATCAAGGTGGAGTTCATCGACCCCGACCGGGAGCCGCTGCGCACCCAGCAGCTGGCCCAGGAGTTCGGCGTCTCCGCCGCCAACACCGTGGTGTTCGCCGCCGCCGATCGCAAGAAGTACGTCACCTCGGACCAGCTGGCCGAGTACGACTACTCCGGCTTCCAGATGGGGCAGCAACCGCGCATGAAGGGGTTCAAGGGGGAAGAACAGTTCACCTCGGCCATCCTGGGGGTGGACAACCCGCGCCAGCCGAAGGTCTGCTTCGTTTCCGGCCATGGCGAGCGTCCCCTGGATGACTTCAGCCGCGACGGGCTGTCCCAGTTCAAGGAAGCGCTGCTGCGCGACAACATCCAGGCCGAGTCGGTGACCCTCTTCGGCGGCGAGGTGGCCGAAGGGTGCGACGCGCTGGTGATCGCCGGGCCCACGGCGCCCTACACGGAGGTGGAGAAGTCGGCGCTGGCGACCTTCCTGGGCAACGGCGGCCGGCTGCTGGTGCTGCTCGACCCCATGCTGGGCGGCCAGCAGCAGCCCTCGGGGCTGGAGCCGCTTCTGGAGGCGCACGGCGTCAAGTCGGTCAACAGCGTGGTGGTGGATCCGGCGCGACGCCTGCCGTTTTTCGATCTGTCGGCGGTGTACGCCTCGGACTTCCGCTCCCACCCGGTGACCACCGGGCTCGATGGGCTGGCCGTGCTGTTGCCGGTGGCGCGCGCGGTGACCACCGTGGAGGCCGAGGGGGCGTCCTCCAGCATCCTCCTCACCACCTCGGAGGCGGGCTGGGGCGAGACCGATCTGTCCCGCCTGCTGTCCTCCGGGCAGGCGGGCAAGGACAGCACCGACGTTGCCGGTCCCGTCTCCCTGGCGGTGGCGGCGCAGGCCGAGGGCGAGACGAAGCCGGCATGGCGGCTGGTGGTGGTGGGGGACGCGGATTTCCTCACCAACGACTACCTGGTCAACGCCGGCAACCGTTCCTTCGCCCTCAACGCGGTGGGGTGGCTGGTGCAGCGGGAGGCCGCCCTGGGCATCGCCCCGCGCCAGCCCGAGCAGGTGTCGCTGTTCCTCTCCCAGGCGCAGATGCGGACGATCACGCTGATCTCCCTGGTGGGCCTGCCGGGACTGGCGATTGCCGTCGGCGTGATCGTATGGTGGCGGCGCCGCCGCTAGAGAGGGAGGTGGCTTCCTCATGCGTCCGGGACGTCTGATCGCGCTGGCGGTGGTGGTGGTGGGGTTGGGGGCGTTCATCTACTTCGTCGAGCGTCACGCCCCGACCACCGAAGAAAAGAAGGAACGCCAGGACAAGGTCTTCCCGAACCTCGAGCAGGACCAGATCACCGCCATGACCATCGAGGGGCCGGCGGGCCGCTTCGTGCTCGCCAAGCAGAACGGCGAGTGGCGGCTGGAGCAACCCCTCGCCGATGCCGCCGACGAGAGTGCCGTATCGAGCGTGCTTGCCTCCCTCGCCAACCTGCGCGCCGAGCGCACCCTCCCCCTCGCCGAGGTGAAACTCGAGGACTACGGGCTGGCGCCACCACCGCTGTCGGTGACCCTAATGGATAGCAAGGGCGGCACTTTCAACCTGAAGCTGGGCGCGGAGCTGCCCTTTGGCACCACCCGCGCTGCCCTGACCAACGGGGAGGCGGTGCTGCTGGTGAGCAAGTGGGTGGGCAGCGACCTGGAGCGGGACCTCTCCCGCTGGCGGTCGTCGGAGCTGGCGCGGCTGCTGTCCTCGGAGGTGGCCTCCCTGTCGCTGCGGGCGCCGGAGGGGCAGGTGGTGCTGGCCCGGGGCGCCGGGATGTGGACCATCACCGAGCCGATCCAGGATCTCGCGGACCGGGAGCGGGTCGAGGGGCTGGTGGGCGACCTCAACGCCGCCCGCATCCGGGAGTTCCTCGACACCGCTCCCGATCTGGCGGCCCTCGGCCTCGACCCGCCGCGCCTCACCCTCACGGTGGTGCGACGGGACGACCGCCCGCCACTGCAGCTGGCCTTCGGTGCCGAGCGCGACCAGGACGGCTCGAAACAGGTGGCGTGCCGGCGCGGCGAGCGGGCGTTCTGGGTGGATGCCACCGCCGTCGCGCGTCTGTCGGCGAACCTCGCCCAGTGGCGTTCCCCCAAGCTGGTGGCCCTCCAGCCCTGGGCGGCGGAGTCGCTGAAGATCTCCCACGGTGGCGAGTCGGCGGAGCTGCGGCGGGTGGAGGGGGTGTGGAAGGCCGGCGGGGCCGAGGTGGACTACGGGGCGGTGTCAAGGCGTCTGACCATCCTTTCAGAGTTGCAGGTGGTGGCCTTCGATCGTCCCCTGCCAACGGGTGAGCCGGTCGGCAGCGTGGAGGTGAAGACCAACGACGGCGCCGAGGTCGACGTCAAGTTCTTTGCCGGCGCCGGCCCCGGGGAGAATCTCGCCGTGGTGGCCGGCCGCAGCGGCGCACTGGCCGTGGACGGCGCGCGGGTGGCCGAGCTGCTGGAGGATCCCGCGGCGCTCACCCGTCCGGCACCCACGCCGGCGCCCCTCGACACGCCCACGTCGTAGCGCGGCAGTTTTCGGGGATCGGATCAGGGAACGGCGGGGGGTCTGGGCGCCCCGCCGTCTTCATCAGCTGTGTCAGCTCCAAATGCTTCAGCCGGTCGCCTCTGCGCCGCCGCCATGACGACGTACCGGCAGGGGCTCCGCTACGCCGGGATCGCCTCCGGCGCCGGCAGCAGCCGGGCGCGCATCTCTTGGAGCATCTGCACGTGCGACACCTCGTCGCGGTGCAGCTCGGCGAGCATGTCACGAGTCTTCTCATCGACCAGGTGGTCGCAGGCCTCGGCGAAGAAGTCGCGCGCCCGCTCCTCCGAGGCCAGCGCCATGGCAAAGGCGTCGTGGATCGTCAGGGTGCTGACGTTGCGGTCCAGCGCGGGGCCCTCCACGTCCCACTCCACCGCATCCTGGATGTGACCCGGCAGATCGGCAAAGCGCGCCGCGCGCCGGTGGCTCACCTGGGCGCCGTGGACGCCCTCCAGCTCGGCCATGAGGCGAAAGAACCCGGCAGCCTCGGATTCGCCTTGACGGTCCAGGTGGTCGGCGAAGAGCAGATAGCGCTCCTGCGCTTCCTGCTCGATGAAGGCGGCGATATCCAGAATGTCCTGGGGAGTCAGCTTGGACCAGTCGATGGGCAGGGGCATGATGTCCTCCGCGTCGGGCAAGGGAGAGGCCCGACGTCCCGGGCAACGGGGGGCGCCGGGGTGGGATTCCCTGCCCATCCACTCCGATCACCGGGGCGCGTCGAGGCCCATCTCACGCCCTTCGCTCAGCGGTCACCCCTGCTCCTCACTCTCCGTCTCGATGCCCAGGCGGCGGATCATCTCGTGCAGGGTGGAGGGACGCACCTTGAGGAGCTGGGCGGCTCGCCGTTGCACGCCGCCGCAGCGGGCCAGGGAGGCCTCGATGAGAGCCCGGGTGTACTGGTTCACCGCGTCTTTGAGGTCCACACCTTCGGCCGGCAGCTCCTTGACCTGCGTCGGCTGCGGGCGGAGGATTTCCTGCGGCAGCAGATCCACGTCGATGATGTCGCCGGTGCACAGCACCACGGCGCGTTCGATGACGTTCTCCAGCTGGCGCACGTTGCCCGGCCAGTGATAGTTCTGCAAGACGTCCATGGCATGGGGCGACAAGGCGATGTTGGGCCGGCCGTTGTCCTCCCCGAAGCGTCGCAGGAAGTGGTTGGCCAGGGCCGGGATATCCTCGCGCCGGTAGCGCAGCGGCGGCAACTCGATGGTGATGACGTTGAGCCGGTAGTAGAGGTCCTCGCGGAAGCTCCCCTCGCTCACCATGGTGGTGAGGTCGGCGTTGGTGGCGGCAATGATGCGCACGTCCACCTTCAAGGTCTGTTCCGCCCCGACGGGGATGAACTCCCTCTCCTGGATGACGCGCAGCAGCTTGGCCTGGGTGGACAGGGTGATGGTGCCGATTTCGTCCAAGAAAATGGTGCCGCCGTCGGCCACCTCGAACAGGCCGCGGCGGCTGGCCACCGCACCGGTGAAGGCCCCGCGCACGTGGCCGAAGAGGGTGGACTCCAGCAGGTCGGCCGGCACCGAGCCGGTGTTGACCACCACGAACGGCCCCTCCGCGCGGGCGGAGAGCTGATGGATGGCCCGCGCCACCACCTCCTTGCCGGTTCCCGACTCGCCGGTGAGCAGGATGTTGGAGCGAGAGGGCGCGGCGCGCCGCACCAGCTCCACCACCTGTTGCATGGCCGGGCCGCGCCAGATGAGGTTGTCAAGGCCCGCCAGGCGCTGCCGCAGGGCGCGGTTTTCGCGGCGCAGACGGCGCTGCTCGAGCCCCTTTCGGATCGTGAGGATGACCTCCTGGTTCTTGAAGGGTTTGGGGATGTAGTGAAACGCCCCCTCCCGCATGGCGGTGATGGCGGTCTCCACCGAGGAAAACGCCGTGATCACCACCACCACCATCTCGGGGTCGCGGGCCTTGAGATCCTTCAGCACCTCCAGCCCCGGACGGTCGGGAAGCATGAGGTCGAGCAGGACCAGATCGACTTCGTGCTCGTCCGCCTGCCGCAGGGCCTCGGCGGCGGTGGTCGCCTGGGTTACCTGGAATCCCTCGCGGCGCAGCAGGGTGCCCAGCACGTCCTGCATCACCGGTTCGTCGTCGACGATGAGAATCCTCATCGGCCACCTCCTGTGGTGGGAAGCTGCACTCTCACGATGGTGCCCTGGGGTTGGCGGGAGGAGAGGTGCATGCTGCCGCCGTGGGCGTGCACGATGTCCTGGGAGATCGCCAGCCCCAGCCCGGTGCCGCCGCGCCCTTCCTTGGTGGTGACGAAGGGCTCGAAGATCCTGTTCCCCAGCGCCGGAGGAATCCCCGGGCCGGTGTCGGCCACCTCGACAGAAGCGATCTCGCCGTTGCCCTCGACCCGGAGCAGCACCTCGCCGCCGGCGGGGGTGGCCTGCAGGGCGTTGCGCAGCAAGTTGTGGATCACCAGCTCGAGTTGCACGCGGTTGCCCTCGACGGTGATTCCATCCCCGGCCTGGCAGACCACCCGCACCCCGTGCCCCTCGGCCTCGGAGCGGATCTGGGCAGCCTCCTCCCGGGCCACCGCCGAGAGGTCGACGGTCTGTCGTTCGATGCCGCTGGGGCGGGCGAGGGTGAGTAAGTTGGAGACGATGCGAGCCACCCGGAAGGCCTGCTCTTCCAGTTTTTCCAGCAGCGGCGAGCGCGGGTCACCGGCCGGGGTGAGATCACGCAACAACTGGGCGTAGGAGGCGATACCCGTCACCGGCGTGTTGATCTCGTGGGCCAGGCCGGCCGCCAGGCGGCCCAGGGCGGCGAGCCGCTCCTGCTGCGCCAGGCGCTGTTCCAGGCGAAGCTGTTCGGAGATGTCCTCGATGGCGACCACGCGCCCGTCAAAGCGCCCCGGCTCCACCTCCAGCACGGACGTGGAGATGAGGCCCTCGCGCACGGCGCCCGACGAGATGAGCCGGACGGGAACGCCCGAGGCGGATGCCGGGATCTCGTGGCACCACTCGACGGGCAGCTCGATCAGGTCCGCCAGGGTGCGGCCGGCGATGCCGCCGGCGCCGGTGAGACCCAGCAGGACGGACGCTCGCTGGTTGGCGCGCAACACGGCGCCGTGGGCGTCGCAGACGATCAGAGCGGCGGCCGAGGACTCGAAGATGCGCTCCAGGTACCCTTCCAGCAGGCGGTGCTCCTCCAGTTGACGACGCAAATCCTCAAGTAGCAGAGCATTTTCCAGCGCCAGGGCGGCCTGGGCGGCGAGTGCCGAGACCAGGCGACGTTCGCCGTGGCCCAGCGGGATTCCGCCGGGGCGGCGGCCGCAGTACAGGATTCCCACCACGCGGTCGTCCCGCTCCAGGGGAAAGCGATGCCACAACCCGACATCCTTGAGGGGTTGCTCGGCTTCGGTGGGGAATGGTCCGCTGATCTGGCTGGGCGACAGCACCGGCAGGCCGGGGGTGGCGGGCGAGGGGTAGAGGTTGCCCGAGCGAGCGATATAGGTCACCACTCGATCCACCGCCAGCGCCTGCTGGAGCAGCGTCGACAGGCGGGCGAACAGCGCCTTGGGGTCGCGGTGTCCGGCCGCTTCCTCGGCAAAGGTGGTGAGGGCCCGGCGCGCCGCCAGTCGCTCCCGATACTGGAGTCGCTCCAGAAATCCCAGCAACACTCGCCGCGCTGGCAGGGCGAGGGCGACCAGCAGGATGCCGCCGGCCACCGCCACCAGGTTGCGCCAGTTGCCCAGCTCGAACCCGAAGCTGGTGATGGCGTAGTTGAGCAGCGCAAAGCTCACCCCCCCGAGCAGCACGGCCGTGCCGGTGGCCACCACCTGGCGAGAGATCTCTTCGAGGTCCCACAGGCGAAACTCCAGCAGGGAGGAGGCGACCCCCAGCGGCACCAGGGCGAGGGGGAGGAGCGAGATCCAGGTGAGGACCTCCAGTTCGGCGCCGGCCAGCTGGGGGATCAGCGAGAGCACCAGGTAGGGGATGAATCCGGCGGCGGCCCCCAGCGCCACCCACTCTACCTGCCGGCGCCGGGTCGGGTCGTCGCGACTGCGCAGATAGGAACCGGTCGCCAGCAGTGCCGCCACCACCACGCCCACGATCACCAGCAGCACGGTGACCCCGTCCAGGGCCTCCGGAAGTAACACGTTGCCCAGCACTGGGGGCAGCACGCCGGCGGCCAGCCCCACCCGGGTCAGACCGACCGCCAGTGAGGGCAGAAACGCCGCCAGCTGCCACGGCCAGGCCAGGGTCTGGGAGGGGAAGGTGGCGAAAAAGGTGACCAGGAGGGGGGGGAGTGCCAGGCGCCCCAGGTCGCGGATCAGCAGGAGCGCCTGCCAGGCGACATCAGGGCGATGGGGGAACGGGATGGCCACCCCCACCAGCAGCGCCGCCGCCAGGGCGAGAAAGCGCCCGGCATGATCGACAGGGTTGGAAACGTAGACCAGCACGGCCACCACCAGGGTGAACATGGCGGCAAAGGACACCAGCAGGTAGCGCACGTCCACCCTCGCCGGCGGGGGATAGTAGGCGACGTCGAGGGACTTTCCGGCCCTTTCCAGGGTCAAGATGGTGACCCGCTGGGAGTAGATGGCGCGTTCCAGCTCCCGCACTGAAGTGACGGGAATCGCGTCCACGGCGGTGATCACATCGCCCCAGGCCAGCCCGGCGCGCGAGGCCCCGGAGCGGGGCTCCACGCCAATGACGAGACACCCACCCGGTGCCGCCGTCGCCTCGAAGTCCAGTCGCTGAAAAGACGCGATGTAGCGGAGGGCGGCAGCCAGGGCTGCCGCCGCCGCCAGCGCGCCCAGGAGCAGCAGCAAGGCACTGCGCCCGGGCCGGGACCGCAGACGCTGCAAGCCCCCGACGGGCAGGAGAAAGCGCGACGACTCGCTCGACGGGTAGCGGCGAGTATTCACGAAACCGAATGTTATACGAAAAACCGGACGGAGGAGCCAGTCGGCGGCAGAAACGCAGAGGCGAGGGCAGTGCCCGCCTCCGTGTCCGTGCCCGTGTCCGTGTCAGTGTCTGTGACTGTGCCTGGGTGCGCGGGCCGCTGGCCCGCCCAAACGGTCGGTGCGATTTGCCTCGGCCGGCCCGATGACCGTGACCGTGTCCGTGACCGTGTCCGTGACCGTGCCCGTGACCGTGCCCGTGTCCGTGTCCGTGACCGTGAATGTGTCCGTGGCGGTGATGAGCTACGTCTGACGCAGCGAGATGTCACCCGAGCGGGTGGAGACCTCGACGGTGGAGCCGGCGCGGCCGGGAGGCGCCTCGGCGGGTGGCGCCTCCGGCGGCGCGGGGAGGAGCACGTAGTGGCGGTCCTTTCGCTCCCATCGCCCGGAGGCCTGGGTACGGACGTTGCCGGTGCGGGTGCGCAGCTCGCCAGTCAGATCTGCCAGCGAGGGCAGGCGAAGACGCACGTCTCCAGAGGTGGTACCAACGCGAATTCTCGTATCCGGGGAAAGGGAAGCCCACTCGGCGCGTACGTCGCCAGAGGTGGTTTGTATGGAGAGGCTCCCTGTCAGCCCCTCGAGCCGCAGATCACCGGAGGTGGTGTCGGCGAGGAGGGAGCGTAGCGGGGCGCGCACCGTCGCGTCCCCGGAGGTCGAGCGCAATTGTAAATTCTCCAGCTCCTTGCCGGAGAGCCGCAGGTCGCCGGAGGTGGTTTTCACCTCCAGGGTGCGGACGCCGCCCCGCACGGTCACATCCCCCGAGGTGGTGGCCACCCGCACCGGGGAGGAGAGCGTCTCGGTGCCATCGATGCGAACGTCTCCGGAGGAGGTGGTGACCTCCAGTCGGCAGGTGGGGGGAAGGACGACGCGCAGCTGGGAGGAGGTGCGCAGCGAGCCCACGAAGAACGCTCCGGCGCGGCGACCGGCGCGGATCTCCAGCGCCGCCGGGGAGTCATCGATGCGCGGCCGGCGGCGCTCCACCCAGCGAGCCGCGGCGGCTCGGGATCCCGCCCGCGCCGAGAGGTTGACCTCGACGGTAATGGAGTCGCCGGCAGCCACGAGGATCTCGGGATCGAGGGAAGTGAGCTCGATCCGCACCAGCTTGCCGTCGGCGGCGGGGAAGGTCGTGGTCTCTTTATGTTCCGCGAGCGGAGAGGAGGGGCTGTGGCAGCCGCCGGCCAGCGAGGCGAGGGCCAACACCGAAACGAGGGTCAGTCGAGGTCGGGGCATCGGCATCCTTCTCCAAGGTTTTTCAACGCAGGTCGGGGCGGGATGGTTCTCCCCGTGGCTGGAGAAGCTCCAGCAGGCGCACCGCCAGGCGCACGAAATCCGCCTCGGTGATGATGCCGAGCAAGCGGCCCTCGTCATCGGTGACGGGCAGGCAGCCCAGCTTGCGTTCCAGCATGATCCGGGCGGCCTCTGGCACGGGCGTCTCAGGGGGAATGACAAGTGCCTGGCGCATGACCTCGCCCACCGGGATGCGCGACAGCACCCGTCGTTCCTCCTGTGGCGAGACGTCGGCGAAGAGGGAGAACGAGGCCGCCAGCAGATCCCGGTGACTGAGAACGCCCACCACGGCGCCGTCGCGCACTACCGGCAGATGGCGGATGGCGGCGCGCTCCATGAGGCGGCGGGCGTCGGCAAGGGTGTCGTCCTCGGCGAGGGTGAGGACCTCGCGGGTCATGATCTCGGCCACCCGCATGCGGTGGGGCATGACGGCAGTATAGCCGGATGGCAGTCGCACGATGTGTGCCGGAGCGTGCCGTGCGCGACGGGAGGAATGGCAGAGGGGGGACGGGCAAGTTCCTTGCAGGGCTCGCCCGAGCTGCCGGGGGAGATGGGTCGGGGAGGCATGGGG
>JABRVY010000499.1:0-9259 GCA_039961755.1 Acidobacteriota bacterium
GCGTAACCCAGGAACGACTCGATGATGGCCGACAGCCGCCGCGACTCCTCGACGATGATGCGCAACAGGCGCCGCTCGCTCTCCCCCAGCGCTGGCAGGCGGGCCAGCACCTGCGCCGCTCCAGAGATGGAGGCCAGCGGGTTGCGAATTTCATGGGCGATACTGGCGGCCACTTCCCCCACCGCCGCCATGCGCTGGCGCAGGTGCTCCTGGCGTTCCTCCTCACGCACCTGAGTGAGGTCGCGAAAATGCACCACCATGCCCACCAGCGAGCCGTCCTCACCCGCCAGCGGGCTGATGCTCAGGCCCAGGGGGCGCTCCTGGTCAGCCAGGGAGCCTTCCAGCCGGCGCGGTGTCTGGGCGGAGCGCTCGACGCTGGAGATGATCTCGTTCCAGTTCACCCCCTGTACCGGCAGGGCCTGCTGGATCGGTCGCCCCTCCAGCCCGGCGGGGTCGGCGGTGATGCGGTGCGCGGCGGGGTTGGCGAGGATGATGGTACCCCGAGGGTCAGTGGCGATGACGCCCGAGTCCACCGAGTGGACGATGTCCGCCGAGAGGGCGAGGAGCCGCTCCTTGGCCCTCTTCTCCCGCACCAGGTTGGCTTCCGCCCGGTGCGCCGAGTGCGCGAGGTAGGAGGTGAGGAGGGCGACGACGGTGAAGCCCACGGCGGTGACGAAGAGCTGAAAGGCCAGGCTGGAGCTGGAGGGGAGTGATCGGTACAGCTGCGGCAGGGGAGGGGACACCAGGCGGTAGAGGATGGCCACCACCAGCGCCCCGTACAGGGCAAACGCCCCGCCCGCCGCCAGCAGGGCTCCCCGCAAGCCGAAGATGAGGGCGGCCAGGCCGACGGTCACCAGATAGAGGAAGGGAAACGGCGACCATACGCCGCCGGTGAAGTAGACGATGGCGGAGATCAGCAGCAGATCACCGGTCAGTTGCGCGGCGCCGCAGGTGCGCGCCGGTACCCCGAGAAGCTCCAGGGCGATCCAGATCAACGACAGCAGATACGTGGCGCCGGTCACGCGGGTGAGGGAGCCGATGGGGAGCAACTCGTCGGTGGTGGTCTGCACCAGGAGGGCGCCGATCAGCAGGGCGGTGACGGCCAGCAGGCGCAGGCCGATCAGCCAGCGGGTGAGCTGCCTCTCCAGGCCGGAGGCGGCGGCCGGTGGCGCCGGCCGCCGCTCCCCGTCGCGGGCCCTGCCCCTCATCCGATCTTGGAAATGAGATCGAACATGGGCAGGTACATGGAGATGACGATGCCGCCGATGACCACGCCGAGGACGAAGATCATCACCGGTTCGATCAGTTTCATCATGCCGGCGACGGCGATGTCGACCTCTTCCTCGTAGAACTCGGCGATCTTGCCCAGCATGGAATCGAGGGCGCCGGTGGTCTCTCCCACTGAGATCATGTGCACCACCATGGGGGGAAACTGCTGGGTCGCCCCCAGCGGCTCGGAGAGGGTCTTGCCCTCCTCCACCTGTTTGCGCACCTCCAGGATGGCCTGCTCGATGACCGCATTGCCCGAGGTGCGGGCGGTGATGTCCAGCGACTCCAGCAACGGCACGCCCGCCGACATGAGGGTGCCCAGCGTACGGCAGAAGCGCGCCACGGCGATCTTGCGCAGGATGAGGCCCACCACCGGTGCCTTCAGCAGCAGCCGGTCGATCACCATCTTGCCCTGCTTGGTCTTGTAGTAGCGGTTCACCGCCACGATGGCGGCGCCAATGACCAGGAAGATGAGCCACCAGAAACGGCCGATGAAGTTGGAGAGGGCGACGACGATACGAGTCGGCAGGGGCAGGTCAGCGTCCAGGGAGGCGAACAGGGTGGCGAAAACCGGGATCACCTTCCAGAGAATGATGTACACGACGATGACGGCGATGGCGATGACGGTGATGGGGTAGATCATCGCCGACTTGACCTGCGCCTTCAGTCTGGCCGCCTTTTCGATGTACACCGCCAGCCGCTGCAGGATGGTGTCCAGAATACCTCCCGCCTCGCCCGCCGCCACCATGTTGACGTAGAGGTCGTTGAACGCCGACGGGTGCTTGGCCAGTGCCGAGGCCAGCGAGGATCCCGATTCGACGTCTTCGCGCACCTGCAGGATGATGCGCTGAAACGCCTTGTGCTCCTGTTGCTCGCCCAGGATCTGCAGGCACTGGACCAGCGGCAGGCCGGCGTCGATCATCACCGAGAACTGCCGGGTGAACACCGCCAGCGTCTTGTCGTCGATGCCCTTGCGGAAGCGCGGCAGGGCGATCTCCTTGCCCTTCTCCTTGACCGTGATGGGCACCATCTGCTGCCGGCGCAGGACCGCCAGCACCGCCTCCTTGGAGTCGGCAACCAGCACACCGCCCTGCGCCCGCCCGGCGCGGTCACGACCTTTCCATTCGAAGGTGGGCATTTTCTAGACCCTCCCGGTGGGACGCGACCCCGCCGCCGGCTGCACGACGCCGGTGCCGCGGTTGATCATGTCCTGCAGCTCCTCGGGGTTGGAGCTGTAGGACATGGCTGTGTCCAGGGTGATGAGGCGACGCTGATACAGCGTCGCCAGCGACTGGTTGAACGTCTGCATGCCGTGTTTGAGCTGGCCCGACTGCATGGTCGAGTAGATCTGATGGATCTTGTCCTCACGAATCAGGTTGCGGATGGCGGCGTTGGGGATGAGAATCTCGCAGGCCAGCACCCGACCGTCCCGGCTGGCCCGGGGCAGCAGCGACTGGCAGACGATCCCCTCCAGCACGAAGGAGAGCTGGGCGCGCACCTGCGCCTGCTGATGCTCGGGGAAGACGTCGATGATGCGATTGATGGTCTGGGGCGCCGAGTTGGTGTGCAGGGTGGCAAAGGTCAGGTGCCCGGTCTCGGCGATGCGCAGCGCCGACTCGATGGTCTCGAGATCGCGCATCTCGCCGATCAGCACCACGTCGGGGTCCTCCCGCAGCGCCGAGCGCAGGGCGTTGGGATACGATCGCGTGTCGGCGTGCAGCTCGCGCTGGTTGACCATGGCCTTCTTGTGGGTGTGCAGGTACTCGATGGGGTCCTCGATGGTGACGATGTGCACCGGCAGCTCGGTGTTGATCTTGTCGATCATCGCCGCCAGGCTGGTGGACTTGCCCGACCCGGTGGGGCCGGTGAACAGCACCAGCCCGCGCGGTTTGTTGCACAGCGACTCGATCACCGGGGGCAGTCCCAGCTCCTTGAAACCGAGAATCTCGAAGGGGATGCGCCGGAACGCCCCGGCCACGGCGCCGCGCTGCAGGAAAATATTGGCGCGAAAACGGGCCAGCCCCTTGATACCGAAGGACAGGTCCAGCTCGAGGGTGTCCTCGAAGCGGTGCTTCTGCGCGTCGGTCAGGACCGAGTAACAGAGGCGCTTGGTGTCCGGCGCGGTGAGGGGAGGCATGGACAGCCGCTCCAGCTGGCCGTGCACGCGGATTACCGGCGGCGTGTTGGTGGTGACATGGAGGTCGGTGGCGCCGCGCTCCACCATGGTTCGCAAGAGCTCGTGCAGGGTCACCGGCATCGTCTGCCCCCTCCCTTACAGCACCGTTTCCCGCACCACCTCGTCAATGGTGGTGACGCCGTCGCGGATTTTTTGCAGGCCCGACTGGCGCAGCGTGATCATACCCTCCTCGATGGCCTTTCGCCGCAATTCTACCGCGGTGGCGCCGGAAAGGATGAGCTCGCGGATATCTTCGGTGAGGTCCATCACCTCGAAGAGCCCCACCCGGCCCTTGTAGCCGGTGCCGTTGCAGCGATCGCACCCCCTGCCGTGGTAGAGGCGCAGGGTCGGTGCCTCGGCCTCCGAAAATCCCACCGACAGCAGCGCCTGCACCGGCGCCTCGGTTTCCTCCTTGCACTGGCTGCAGATGCGGCGCACCAGTCGCTGCGCCGCAATGATATTGACCGAGGTGGCGACCAGGAATGGCTCGATGCCCATGTTCATCAGGCGCGACACGGTGGAGGGAGCGTCGTTGGTGTGCAGGGTGGAGAGCACCAGGTGTCCGGTGAGGGCGGCCTTGACGGCGATTTCGGCGGTCTCGAAATCGCGGATCTCGCCCACCAGCACGATGTTGGGGTCCTGGCGCAGGAACGAGCGCAGGGCGGCGGCGAAATTGAGCCCGATGTTGTCCTTCATCTGCACCTGGTTGATGCCGGGCAGCTGGAACTCCACCGGGTCTTCGGCCGTGAGGATATTGACGGTGGGAGTGTTGATGCGCGACAGCGCCGAATAGAGGGTGTTGGTCTTGCCCGACCCGGTGGGCCCGGTCACCAGCACCATGCCGTAGGGCTTCAGGATGGCGTCCTCGAAGCGCTTGAGGCTCGACTTCTCGAACCCCAGTTTGGTGAGGTCGAGCTGCAGGTTCTCCTTGTCCAGCAGCCGCAGCACGACCTTTTCGCCGAACAGCGTGGGCAGGGTGGAGACGCGGAAATCGAGGTCGCGGGTCTTGCCCTCCACCTTCACCTTGAGCTTGATGCGGCCGTCCTGGGGCAGGCGCTTTTCGGCGATGTCCAGCTTGGAGAGGATCTTGACTCGCGAGACGATGGCGTCTTTGAGGCGCAGCGGCGGCGTCATCACCTCGTTGAGAATGCCGTCGATGCGGTAGCGGACGCGGAAAACCTTCTCGTAGGGTTCGATGTGGATGTCCGAGGCGCCGCGCTTGATGGCGTCGGTAAGGATGATGTTGACCAGGCGCACCACCGGGGCCTCCGAGGACTCCTCCTCGAGCCGGTGGATGTCGAGGTCCTCACTCTCCTCCAAGAGCTCCAGGGCCGCCTCGTCCACCTGGGAGAGGTCCTCCATCACCTTCTTGAGTTCGATCTCGCGGGAGGAGCCGAAGTGCCGGTCGATGGCGGCGCGAATCGCCTCCTCCGAGGCCACCACCGGCTCCACCCGGTAACCGGTCATGAAGGTGATCTCGTCCATGGCGAAGATGTTGGTGGGGTCGGCCATGGCGACCGTCAGGGTGGCTCCTGTCTTGTTGACCGGTACCACGTTGTACTTGCGCAGCAGATCCACCGGCACCAGCTTGGCCACCGCCTCGTCGATTTCGAAATGGCGGAGGTTGATGGACGGCACCCCGAACTGATGAGAGAGGCACTCGATGATGTCTTCCTCGCTGACATAGCCGAGGCGGAGCAGCACCTCGCCCAACCGCCCACCCAGGCTGCGCTGCTCCTCCAGCGCCTTGTTGAGCTGATCCTGGGTGATGAGTTGCGCCTTCAAGAGCAGATCGCCGAGTCGTAATGCCATGCGGCTCCCTTCGCGCCTTTCCCGTTACAAGCGTGACGATTCTAGCATCCCGTCGCCGCGCTCCGGCTTCGTGCGTCTGCACATTCTAACTCCGGCTCGAGGCGAAGGTGGCCATGGCGGCGGCGGCCACCGCTGCCGGGGTGAGAGCGGGCGCCGTACCAGGGCGCCCGTCCAGGAGGGTGACCCGGTGCCCCCGGACCCCCGACCGCTGGGGGTCGGTGTCCAGGTGGAACATCACCGTGGGAACGCCGAGCGCGGCGGCCAGGTGGGCGGGCCCGGTGTCGCCACCCACCACCCCGCGCGCCCGCGCCAGGTGGGTCGGCAGTGCCGGCAGGGGAGTCGGCGGCGCCAGGGGCACCCTGGCCTCTCGGGCGATGGCCTGCGCCAGGTCGTGTTCCGCCGGCCCCCAGAGCACCTCCACCTCCAACCCCGCATCGGCCAGGCGCCGGGCCAGCTCGATCAACGAACCCGTCCCCCAGCTCTTGCTGGCGCGCCCGGTGCCCGGCAGCAGCATCACCGGACCTTGCCCGGCAGCGTCCGGGCCAACCGGTGCGGTGCCGGAAAGGAGGAACCGCCCGTCCGGCCAGGCCCCCCACCGGGGCTCGATACCCAGCGCCGGCAGCAGGGAGAGGGCGACATCCACCGCGTGGCGGTGGGGTCGAGGGGAGGGGGACGTGTCGCTGTAAAAGAGGCCGGCCGCCCGCTCGCGCCGCACCTCGGGGGCCAGGCCAACGCGCCGCCGCGCCCGGGCGAGGTAGGCCCACACCGCCGACTTCACCAGCCCCTGGGGATCGAGGGCCACCTCCGGAGGAGCCTCGCGGAGGACCGTCACGACGCTGCGGATTTCCCTCCACGTCCGCACCCCCGGTCGGCGCCGCCAGCGGCGGGTGGCGACGGGCAGGGCGCGGTCCACCGCCGGGTGTGGCGCCACCAGGGGCAGGTACTGCTCCTCTACCACCCAGGTGAGGTGGGGGCGAGGCTCGACCCGCGCCAGCGCTTCCACCAGCGGCCAGGTGTGCACCACGTCCCCCAGGGACGACAGGCGGGTGAGGAGGATGCGCACCCTCATCACGCCCTGGCGGGAGGCGAACCGGCGGGCGCGAAGCGCCGCACGATCTCGCCCACCAGGTCGGTGGTGGCGTGGTCCTTGGGGTCCCCGCAGATGGCGGTGATCCCCCCCCACTCCGCCACGACCGCCCGCTCGGGAACGCTGGCCACGGTGTAGTCGGTGCCCTTGGCGTGGATGTGGGGGCGCAGATCGCGCAGCACCTCGGCCACCGTGGACTCGTCGAACACCAGAAGGTAATCGACGCAGGCCAGGTGGCTCAGCAGTTCCACCCGCTCCTCCGCCGGTACCACGGGTCGACCCGGACCCTTCAGCCGCGCCACCGAGGCGTCCGAATTGACCGCCACGAACAGCGCGTCGCCCAGGGCGCGGGCGGCCGCCAGGTAGCGCACGTGCCCCACGTGCAGGAGGTCGAAGGCGCCGTTGGCCAGCACGATGACGGCCCCTTCCTGGCGCAGGGCGGCGGCCCGCTGGCGGGCGGCGGCGCGATCGAGGAGCTTGGTGGCCGGATCAGTCATGGAGAAAGGTGGCCACCTCCACGGCGCGGTGCAACTCGGCGCGGGTCAGGGTGGCGGTGCCGTGCTTCATCACCACGATGCCGCCGGCCAGGTTCGCCAGGGCCGCCGCCTGCGCCGGCGAGGCCCCGGCGGCCAGGGCGAGGGTCAACGTGGCGAGCACGGTGTCGCCGGCGCCGGTGACATCGGCCACCTGGTCGGTCCCGTGGACCGGAAGGTGCAGGGGGGCCTCCCCCTCCTGCACCAGCGTCAGCCCCTCGCGGCCGCGAGTGGCGACGATGAAGGACGCCCCCAGCCGACGCCGCAGCTCCTCGGCGGCGGCGGCCACCTCGGCGTCGCTGCGCAGTGCCCGGCCTGCCGCGGCCTCCAGCTCCTCCAGGTTGGGGGTGGCCCCGTCGATGCCCCGTAACTCCCGGAGAGCGGAACGAGAATCGGCAACGACCGGGGTGTCGACCGGGACAGATCGGCGCAAGGCGGCCACCCCTGCAGCATCCACCACGCCATAGCCGTAATCGGAAATCGCCACGGCGGCACAGCTCGGCGCCAGCCGGGCGAGGGTGGCGTGCAGCTGCTCCCGCAGGGGGGCTTCGCCGCCCAGCCAGTCCTCGATGTCGTACCGCGCCACCTGGTGCTTGAGGGAACCGGCGCCGCCCCCCAGCAGGCGGACCTTGGTGACGGTGCGGTAGCCGGGGGCGACGACGACGCTCGAGGTGCACACCCCGACCTGTTCCAGGGCCACCAGCAGCGCCCGGCCCGCCTCGTCGTCCCCCACCGCGCTGACCGGCACCACCTCGCCGTCCAGCGCTGCCAGGTTGGCCATGGCGTTGCTGCCGCCGCCGGGGACGCAGCGCTCGCCCTCCCAGCGCAGGATGATCACCGGCGCCTCCCGGGAGATACGCTTGGGGGTGCCGAGGATGAAGCGGTCCAGGACGGCGTCGCCGTACACTAGCACGCGGCGGTGGGGGAAGGCGTCGATGAGGGCGTGGAGGGCGGCGCGCTCCAGCATGGTGGGATTGTACAGGGGCATGACGGCGAACCGGGCCGGCCGGTCACGGCCGCTGATCCTTCGACCGCCCCAGGTCAAGGGTTTGGCGCTGTCGCCGCCCCGGGGGGCGAAGAGGCCCCCGCGCCCTCCAGCAGGAAGCGGGCGGCGGCCCGCGCCCCCGGGTACCCCTCCAGGCGGGCGAGCACGGTGCCGTCCCCGGCGGCGATCACCAGGGTGGGGTACGCCCGGACCTGGAAGCGCTCCTGGAGGGCCTTCACCTCGGGGGGGTTGCGGCCCTCCTCCCGCTCCCGGTCCTCCACCTTCACCGGCACGAAACTCCGGTTGATGGCGGCGGCCACCTCGGGGTTATGCAGCACCTCGCGGTCGAGCTGGCGGCAGGGGGCGCACCAGGCTGCCGTGAAGTCGTACAGGAGGGGGCGGCCGTCCAGCGGCAACCGGGCCGCCTCCGCCGGGGTCAGCCAGCGCACCGGTGGGGCGGATGAGGGGATGAGCTGACTGATCGCCCACAGGGCGAGGAGGGCCGCCGTGGCCCCGGCTGCCCAGCGCGGCACCCGCCGCTGCGAGTCATTCGCTGCGAGCATAATGCAACTCCCTGCGAGAGAGGAGAATGCAAGAGACCAGCAGGGCCAGGGACAGCAGCGCCGCCCAGCGCAGCGGGTCCTCGAGCGAGCAGCGGCCGCTGGTCAGCAGTTCGTCGACGAATCCGGTGGAGGGGAAGAGAAAGCGGGCCAGTTCGTCCAGCACCCGGTGAGCGATCCCGCTGACGTTCTCCCTGGCCAGGGCCAGCCCGATGAGGAGCCCCACGTAGGCCAGGGCATCGCCCGCCAGGGGCAGCAACACCGACAGCAGCGCCAGGGGGGCCAGCACGGCGGCGCTGGCCAGGGCGGCGCGCAGGGGAGCGGCGACCAGCTCGGCGGTGGGGATGGAGCCTTGGGCCAGGGGGAGGGAGAGGCCCCAGGGCAGCAGCAGAACGGTCATGGTGGCGAGCCAGGTGCCGGCCACCCGCGCCACGAGGATGGCGGAGAGGGTAATGGGGCGCACCGCCCACAGCACCATCTCGCCGCTGCGCAGCGGCCCGGCGATCACCCCGGCCCCGAGGATGACAGCGGTGGGCGGGGCCAGTTCCCGGCACCAGGTCAGGGCCAGGGTGGCGAGGTCGGAGGGCAGGCCGGCGCCGGTACCGGTGGCCATCTCCATGGCCGCCACGAAGGCGGCGGAGATCAGCGGGGAGAGCAGGAGGATCAGGGCCCGGCCGCCGAAAAGGAGCTCCCGCGCGGTGGCCCAGATCAGCGCGCTCACCGCTTTTCTCCTTCAAAGAACAGGCTTTCCAGCTGCGCCGTCTCGCGCGCCGCCTCCGCCACCCTCGCCCCCCCGTCCACCAGCGCCCGCAGCAGGTCGGCGGCCATCTCGTCTCC
>JABRVY010000500.1:0-1337 GCA_039961755.1 Acidobacteriota bacterium
ATGACCCGGCCGCCCCGCCATGGGGCGGCCGTCTTTGCTGCCACCGACACCGACACGGCCACGGACACCGACACCGACACGGCCACGGACACGGCCACGGGCACGGACACGGCCACGGTCACGGTCACGGACACGGGCACGGACACGGTCACGGACGCGGACGCGGACGCGGACACGGCCACGGGCGACGGCGCCGGCGCGGGCTCCGGGCCTGGGCGGCGGCACGCGCCGCGGTGACGGCCTGGGTTTCCTCCCGTTCGTTCTCCCGCAAAGGCGATAGCCGCCGGGTCGGCCGGCGTCAAGGGCACGCCGCCCTCCGGGCGGTCGCCTGCGGCGCCCCTTGACCCCGGCCTCCCCGGCGGCTGGTGGGCCTTCATGAACGAACGGGAGGAAACCATGCACGCCACACACGCTCGCTCTCTCCCACCCGCCCAGGCCCTGGCCCTCGAGGCCGCCGCCGGAGCGCTCGCCCTCGCTGCCTTGGTCAAAACCCCTTTCAGGCCCATCGCCGAGCAGGTGATCCGCGCTGCGGCGTCGGTGCCCGCCAACGTCGCCGAGGGGCAGGGCCGCTCGGGTCAGGACCGCCTCTACCACTGGCGGGTGGCCTACGGCTCGGCCCGGGAGCTTGCGGTGCACCTCACCCTCTTCGCCGACGCCGGGGCCATCGACCGCCCCGCCGCCGCCCGGGTGCTTTCGCAGCTCGACGAGGTGCGGGCCATGCTTTGGCGGATGACCCACCCCCGCTGACACGGTCACGGTCACCGGACACGGACACCGACACGGGCACGGACAAAGACACCGTTCCGGCCGTGGCAAGCCCGCACCGACCGTGAGAGCGGGCCAGAGGCCCGCGATCCCAGGGCACGGTCACGGTCACGGGCACCGACACGGCCACGGCCACGGTCACGGCCGCGGGTGGATCAGCCTCCAGGTGAGCGCCCGGACACGGTCGAAGAGCGCCAGCGTCTGCCGCGCCTGACCGGGGGCGACGGTGCCGGCGCCCAGCAGAAGCCGCAGGTGGCTGTCTGCCTCCAGTGCCGAGGCGTAGGCGATGCGCCAGTGGTGCTGCCGGTCGCGCCCGGCTCGTCCGGCACCTTCGGCCAGGTTGGCGGGCACCGAGGTGGCAGACCGGATGAGCTGATCCGCCAGGGTCCTGAGCGGGGCCGGCAACTTGAGCGCCAGGGCGACGGCGGTGCCGGCGGCCTCGAGGGCCAGCTCGTGGGCGGTGAGCGAGTGCTTCGGGGTCGACGGGGGCGGCGTGGTCCGAGTGGTGTTCATACCACCCGCCAAGCGCCCGGGGCGGGAGATGTCAAGGGTTGCGCCAGCAACCGCCCGGA
>JABRVY010000501.1:0-1762 GCA_039961755.1 Acidobacteriota bacterium
GCCGTTCCCGTTGGTGGGTGAGCACGCCGGAGATGGTGCCAACGCGAGGGGCGCCAAGGCCTAGCGACTCCAGTCGATGACGTACTGCTGGTCGCGCATCAGCGGAACCACCTTTTTCTTGGGCATGATGAGGTCCACTCGCTCCACCCGAACATCGGGCTGGGTTTCGGCGATGTACACGCGGTCGATATGAACTACCGCCTCCGGGGAGGAGAACTGGGCCGGCCCCACCTGCCCGCCGAAGTGATCCGACCGGCCGAAGGCGATGTGCAGTCCCAGCTTCTCGTCCAGCAGCAGCTCGCCGATGGGTTTGATGTCCAGCTCGGCCAGCACGCCCAGCCCCAGCTCGGCGAGGTTGGCGTAGGCCGGCTCGGCGACGATCGCCGCCGCCTCCCGGCGGGCGCGTTCGCCGTCGCCCAGCACCTCGACGGCGCGGTTGTGCTCGATGCGGTAGACCACCACCTCGCCGGTCTCGAACTGCACCGGCAGCTCCCCCTGGCTCGAGGACGGGTCGCCCTCCCGTTCCCCTTCGTAGGGGACGATGTACGCCTCGCCCGAGGGCAGGTTCCCCGCCACCCCCGGGATGGGGAGCAATCCGCCGGAGGCGTGGGCGTGCCGATACCGCAGATCCAGCGTGAGCCGGGCCGTGCCGCCCGGGTGGCGGAAGTCAATTTCCGCCGCCTCGGCGCGGGTCAGCAGGTCGGCCAGAATCTCCACCCGGCGGTTGATTTCGCCCCAGTCCAGGCGCAACGCGGGAATCATGGCGGGGGTGAACCCGGGCATGGTGGCGGCGCGAATCGGGTAGGAACGGGCCGCCACCTTCAAAGGGGCGGTGGCGGAAAAGCGCGTCAGTGCGATGAGGATGGGGTGAGTGAGGTAGATCTCGGCAAAGGGCACGGCGGTGGCGGGATCCAGCTCGTCGGCGCTGGCGGGCAGCTCACCCCCGCTGTGGACCCAGGCGGTGGCGGGCAGGTCGCCGTTGTTGGTGCGCACGTTGCGGTAGAGCACCAGGTGGGTTTCAAGGCCCGTGGAGGCCTGGCGCGCGGCTAGCTCCGCCGCCCAGTCCGCCGCAATCTCCCGGCGTTGTCGCCAGGAAGGAGTGTCGGGGACCTCCTTGTCGGGCAGGTCCACCAGAATGGCCAGGCCGCGCTCGTGGGGCGCCGGCCGAAACACCCGTCGGATCAGTGAAAACAGCTCGTCGCCCGAGAGTCGCTCGGTCATCGCAACCTCCCGCCGGCATGGTGACGCATCGGCGCCCCGCTGTCGAGATGCTGCCACCGGTCGATTGCACGAAGCGGGTGAAAGTGACTCATTGCGCTGCAATAGCAGCCTCTGCAGCCTTGCAAATTGACGAGTTTTGCTGGACAATGCCCGCCACCAGGAGGGTGGCTGGCGCGATGATCACCGAGCAACGACGGTTCCCGCGAATCCCCTCGGAAAACACCGTGCTGGTCAAGAGCGCGGGTGAGGGGGCCGAGGAGGGGTTCGCCAGAACCACGGTCATGGGGCTGGGTGGGTGCAGTTTCGTGACCGACACGCCGCTGCAACCCGAGGAGCGAGTGGAGGTGTACATCGCGGTGCGCGGCAAGGTGGTCGTCGCCCTGGGCCGGGTGGTGTGGACCGCCGAACGCCCGGATGGTCGGCGCGAGGCAGGCATCGAATTCCTGGAGATCACCGACGAGGATCGCCAGGTGGTGGAGGACCTCTTCAAGCCCGTCGAGGAGCCCGTCTAGGACTCTCCTCCCGCCGCGGGGATCACCGC
>JABRVY010000502.1:0-1575 GCA_039961755.1 Acidobacteriota bacterium
TCTCAAGCGTACGGCGCAGCGCCCGAGTCCCCGAGTACGCCCGCCAGCGCGGCGAAATCCGGCCTCGCAGTAGAAGCCAACCGCGGTTTTCGGGCTGAGATCGCCTCGTCGGTCGGCTACTTCCACCCCTCGGGGAAGGAGGTGTCCACCTCCCGGGCGGCGATCACCAGCTCCTTGGCCGCCGCCGCATAGGGCAGGAGGGAGAAGAGTCCCCCCTTGGCCAGCTTCAGCTTGCCCCGCATGAGCCCGAAGATGGGGTCCACGTCCCCGGCCAGCACATCGTTCCACACCGCGGGAGTGGCACGGATGACGTAGGGTGCGGCGGCGATATCCTTGGGCTTGGCAGCGGCGGCGGAGCGGCACTCCCCGTGCCAGAGATCGGCGATCACCGCCCGGTCCTCGGGGATCCCCCAGTCGGGGTCGGCGGTCATCTCCAGCACCATCGCCCCCTCCCAGCTCGCCGCCGTCTTCTTGTAGTTGGCGTTGGCGTTGATCTGCTTGGCCCACGCCTTGGCCCACGCATTGGTGAAGATCTCGGCTGCCATGGCCCCTCCCCCGCGAACGTGAGAATCTCCACGCAAGGATAGCGCAGCAGTGTCTCGTCTGCCCTCACCCGGGCGGCCAGCGCCGGGCGACGACGGCGGCAAACCCCTCCAGGGCGGGCAGGGAGGACGGCTCCTCCTCCAGCCAGGGCAGCTCCACCACCGGCAGGAGGCCCAGCAGGGCGCGCAGGGCCGCCACCCCGCGGGCGTCCCGCTCGGCCAGCCAGGCCAGCAGACGGCGCTGCTCCCCCCACCCCGGGGCCACCTCCCCCGGGGGCGAGGGCAGCGGCGGGTGGACGCGGTTCAAGACCACCGCCGCCAGGCGCAACCCCCGCTCGCCCAGCTTGCGGGCGAAGAACAAGGTGTCGCCGATGCGCGCCTCGGCGGGGGAGGCCACCAGCACGAAGACGGTCTCGGGGCGGCGCAGCAGCTCCTGCACCCGCAGGGCGCGCTGCCGGAAGCCGTCGAACAGCGGCGCAAAGGCCTGGAAAAACTCGGCCATGTCCCGGAGCAGGTCGAGCCCCACGACGGTGTCGAAGAACTTCTCCACCCCCCGCCCCAGCACCCCCAGCCTGCGGGTGGGCTTCAGGCGCCCGCGCTCGTCGAACCAGGGCTTGAGGGCGATGCGCAGCGCCCCCGAATCCAAAAAGGCGACGATACGCTGGGGGGCGTCCAGAAAGTCCAGCGCCTGGGCAGTGGGGGGGGTGTCCAGGACGATGCGCTCGAAGCGGCCCTCCTCGTGCAGCTCCACCAGCCGCTCCACCGCCATGTACTCCAGCACCCCGGCCAGGGACCCGGACAGATGCCGGTAGAAGCGGTTGTCGAGGATGCGCCGGCGGGCCGCAGCGTCGGGAGCGTGGCGCGCCACCAGGCGGTCGAAGGTCCCCCTGGCGTCCAGCAGGCTGGCGTACAGCTCCGCCGGCGTCTGGAGGGGAACGGCCACGGGACGATCCGCCGCCTCCTCCCCCACCCCCAGAGCGTCCTTGAGGCGCCGCGAGGGGTCGAAGGTCTCCACCAGCGTGGTCTGCCCACC
>JABRVY010000503.1:0-3045 GCA_039961755.1 Acidobacteriota bacterium
GTCCCCATGGTGGTGCCGCTGCCGCAGGTATCCGAGTCGGCGATGGCAAACTTGCCCGTCCCGCCGGTCAGGTTCGACCGACTCGACACGTTGGTCCACAGGCAGTTGGGGTTGCCCGAGTCGTGGGTCACCGTCCAGCCGTTGGGCGGCCAGGTCCCTTCGAACCCCTCGTTGATGCCACCGACCAGCCTGCAGACGGTCCAGGCCGCCTGCCCGTTGTCCTGGAGGGCGAAGTTTTCCGTCTGCCCCATGGCGGCCAGGAAGATCGTCCGGGTGCCGGGGAAGTACCCGGGCACCTGCGCCGTCACCACCAGATCGTAGTTCTGCAACGCCGGCAGCGACGCAAAGTAGTAGTACCCGTTGAACGGATTCGTGTAGGTCGAGGCCACCGTGCTGCCCCCCACCTTCACGTCCACCTTGGCGTACAGCGGCCACCCGTGCGCCTGCCCCACCACGAACCCATCCAGCTCCGCCGACGCCGTCGGCGTCAACGCAAAGTCCTGCGTGGTGGTGTTGCCATCGGTAATCGACACCCCGTTCACCGTCTGCGGCGCATACCCGAACGCCGAGGCGGTCACATCGTACGTCCCCACCGGCAGATTCATGGCATACGTACCGTTGGCCTGCGTGGTGGTCGAATACGCACCCGCCTGCACCGTCGCCCCACCAATGGGCGCCAGGGTGTTGGCGTTGATCACCGTGCCGTTCAAGGTCCCAAAGCCAGAGGGCGTGCACCCGGGCATGGTGAACGCCACCACCCAGGTATCCCAGTCAAAGCTGCCCGTGTTGGCCACGTACTCCGCCGTCCCCCAGAAGGCACAGCCGTCGGGATCGGTGTGAATGCTGGCGTAGTCACCCCAGCGGTTCACCCCGCTCTGGTACCCACCACCAGCCACCGCAATCCCCTCGGTCTGCATGGTGCCGAGAGGATCCCCCACCAGACGACCCGTGTACCCCACCGAGGGATACATGGTGCTGGAAGAGATGGAGTACACCAGCCCAATGTTGCCGTTCTGGTCCACCGCCGCCGACCCCATCCACCGATGATGGGCATCCGGCGAGAAGGTCCCACCCTGATACACCGCCCACGGCTGCGCCGGGTACTTGCGCAGCTCGTACCACCGCACCCCGGCCTTGTCCGCCCCATTGGCATCCACCGAATGGGTCAGCACCATCACCTCGTACCCCAGGGTGCCCAGGAGATTGCGATAGTTGGCCGGGAACATCAACCGATCCGACAGCGCGTCCAGCTTCTGCGACGTCCCCTGCTGCGGAATGCAGTCGCGGCTGTACCCGCACAGGTTCGAATCAAAGGACAACCCCGCCGCCGTCAGATCGATGATCCCGGGATCCCCCCAGCCAGCCGGACAGGTGAAGGTGGAACTCCCCGGACTCCCCCAGTTCACACTGAAGGAACAGATCTGCAGTGCATCAATGGGATTGCCCCACGCATCGTCGTAGAAGGCAATGTTGTAGTTGGGACTGCCCGCCGGCGGCGGCGGCCCACCGTCCCAGTGCGTCGGCTGCGGAAACGCCGGCTGCAACGCATCGATCTGGAAGTACACCGCCGCCGGATTGGCCGCCCCGGCCAGCATCGCCGTACGGTCAAACACCGTGGTGGCCGACTGCCCGGATCCGAACTCGTTGACGGTCATGTAGTACCCGTCCGGCCACACACCGAACTTCGGGTAGTCGTTCATCAAGGAGTTGCTGTACAGGTACTGCCACACATACCACGGCCCCAGCGGATCCGGCGTCTGCGACACCGCCAGGCAGGTGTAGTACGGCGCACTCGCCACCCCGAACTGACTCATCAACCAGCGGTCCGCACCGTGGTCGTAGAGCACGATGGGGTCCCCATCGTTACGGGTGCGGCACGGCGACCCGGAGGGCAACGCCTGCCACAGCGAATTGCCCGCCCACGGACCACCAACCAGCGCGCCACTCTTGTTGTACACCGCCCACACCAGGTTCACCCACTGGATGTAGTGGTTGGGCCCCACCGCCCCCTCGGTGTCCGGAGGCGCCACGCGGAAGCCAACGATCGCCTGGTTGTGATCGCTCCCCAGCGAGGCAAAGGACACACTCGGCGCCGGCGCATAGGCCCCGCTCGACCCGGAAATCGCCCCTTCACCCTGCGGAGCACCTTGCGGCCCCTTGGCATCAGGGAAGGTCAGCACCGGCAGCTCCGCCGGATTCACGGGACGGTTCGGCACCTCCCGCGGCAGTCCAGATACGTCCGGCGCCACCGGCGGCAACTGCGACACCGGCGGCGTCACCGCAAACGCCGTCGGATACCACACCGCTGTCGGCCGCACCACCGAGGGCCGCTTGCCCACCTCGTCAGCCCCGACCGGTGGAACCAACGCAGCAGCCAGCAGCACCACGGCTGCGACCACACTCCATCTCCATCCCTTCATCTCTCTACCTCCTCCTCTCGTGTCCTCATCTCCACACCGGAACCTCCAATCCCTTTCCAACCCCGAATACCCCACCTCCTTTCACGCCCTCAGTAACCCCAAACCCAGCGTCACTCAACGCAGAAAGACCCATCCCACACACAGGCCGCCAGCCACAGCAAACCACACACCACACCCACTCCCGCCTGCCACCACGGCTCCCCAATGGACCCAGCAAACCTCTCCTCTCCCCACCGCCACTGCCCACACTGAATCACCCCCCAATTGTGCCCCTCACCCCCACGCCTGTCAATCAGCCCAGGGCGCCTGTCCCTGACAGAAAAGGGGAAATCGGCCGGGCGGGAAAGCCGCCCGGCCGAGGGAAACGTGCAGGAGGGGGTTTTCCCCCCTCCCACAATGGGTTGACGTTACGGACAGCGCGGAATGTTCCAGGTGCGGGTCACGAACACCGACTGCTGCGCCCGCGTGGTGGTCGCCTCGGGGCAGTAGTTGCCACCACCACAGCCGGTGGTGATCCCCCTCCGAGCCAGCTCCTCGATCCAGGCGTCGGAGTACCGGGAGCAATCCACGTCGCCGAACATCGTGCCCGTGCAGGCCGGCGGCGTGTACCCGGCAGGCTCCTTGG
>JABRVY010000504.1:0-3681 GCA_039961755.1 Acidobacteriota bacterium
GGGCTCGCACCACCCCATTGGCTCCTGCCCGTCGTTGTACCTGCAACTCCACCGCACCGCCCGCCACCGCCGCCGCCACCTTCATCGCGTCGGCCGGGGAGCCCATGGCTGTCCCGCGCAAATCCAGCACCACCGCCTCTGTCCCGGCAAAGGTCCGCAGCAGCTCCTCCACCGCGGTTGCCGCCGCGGCTGACAGGATGGGAATACGAACCACCGGCGTCTCCTCGTGGGCGGTCACGCTGGGGCCGGGGAGCGCGTAGGGCGCCTTCGCCAGGCGCACCTTCCGCTCGCCCCCGAAGCGGGCATCCACCACGTTGAGCTCGACCTCCCCGGTTACCCGTTCGGCGTGATCCAGGAGCACCAAGGCCCGCCAAAGGGGTCGGGCGCGCACTGGTTGGCCGCCGATCCTCTCCACCAGCTGGCCCGGGAGGAGGCCGGCCGCCGCCGCCGGGGATCCCTCGACGACCTGCAAGATGAACGGATAGGAGGCCCGCTTGCCGAGCACCAACCCGAACGGCGGCAAGGCTCGGGTCCGGACAGCTTCGAACGCCGGCCCGTGATCGTCGGGAACCCAGGAGCCGCCCGGATCAGCGGCCTCCACCAGGCCGGTGGTTGCTCCCAGTTCGATGCGCTCGACCGACACCTCATCCACGTAGGAGCTGCGCACCAGCGACACCACCTGACCCAGGACACCCATGAGCTTGTAAAGGTTGCGCGGCGCCTCCGGTGCCGCCCCCGAGGCCACGACCACCACGGCGGTCACCAGAAGAACCGAGACCAGCACGAAAGCCAGACGACGTGCCACTACCTGCCTTCCTTTCTCATCACCGGACCGCTTTCCCTCTGGCGAGGCTTGAGCCACACCAGCGGGTCCTCGGATCGGCGTCCGCTGCGAACTTCGAAATAAAGATTGCCTTCACCCTCGGAGCGTGGCCCCGCCATGCCGACCCGTTCGCCGATGCGCACCCGGCGACCCTCCTGCACCAGCATGGTAGCAAGCCGGGCGTACAGGGTGTACACGTCGGCGCCGTGATGGACGATCACCAGGTTGCCGTAGCCCTTCAGGTACTGGGCGTAGGCAACGACGCCCTCGGAGACGGCGCGCACCTCCTCACCCGGGGTCACCTCCAGGGATAGCCCGTTGGACACCGTTACCGTTCCGTATCGCGCGTCCCGGCGGCGGCCGTAGCGGCCGACGATCTGCCCCCCCTCCGCAGGCCACGGCAGGCCGCCGCGCAGCAGGTGCACATCGCTCAGGCGGGCCGGCCGTTCCTGCTCGATCCGGCCCCACAGGCGCTCCAGGCGTGCTTCGGCCTCCCGCACATCCGCCAACGCCACGGCGCTGCGACGGCGCTCGCCTTCCAGGCGGGCCAGCTCGGCAAGCACCCGCGTACGGGTGGCAGAGAGTTCAGCGCGCCTCGCGCTCTCCTGCGCTGTCGACTCTTCGAGCTGCGCCTGCCGCAAGGAGAGGCGGGCGAGCGCCTCGGCGCGCTGGTCCGCAAGCCGGGCGACTTCATCCCGTCGCCGCTTCTGGTCCGCGATCAGCGCCACGGTGACGGTGATGCGACGGTCCAGGTCGCGCCCCTCGTCGACGGTGTGCAGGATGAGGGGCGCCAGACCCGAGCGGCCGAGCACCGCCAGCAGCCCGATCTGGAGCCGCAGGCGCTCCACCGCGGCGGTGAGTTTCGACTGCGCCTCCTCCAGAGCGACCCGCGCCTGGGTGACCGCGGCGGCTGCCGCCCCTCTGGCCTCCTCTCCCTCGCGCAGGCGCACTTCGGCCAGCTGGAGTTCCGTCTCCAGCCGCTCCCTTTCCACGCCCAGGTCGTGCTGGCGAGCCTGCAACTCCTTGAGCCTGGCCTCCAGGCGGGAGGCCTGGGCCCGCAGCCGATCCAGCTCCTCCTCCCCTGGTGTGCCCATCGTCGACGTCGCCTGGGCGGAGCGGGTGCCACCCGCAGCGGCGGTCAACATCACCAGCATCACCAGAAGGGCACCACCCCGCCTGGTCGCGGGGCTGGCAAGGGGCATGGGCCGGGTGGAAGCGTTGCGGATCACAGGAACGGCTGCCCGGCCACCGGCCGGGGTGGCGCGAGCCCCATGGCCCCCAGGATCGTCGGATAGACGTCGATCATGGCCAGCTGCCGGCGCAGCAACGGCCTCGAAGAGAAGAGGATCCCCGGCACCACTTCGGGGTCCAGGGTGCAGTGGTCGCCGCTCCACACCCGGTCGTTGTCCTCGAACAGCCGGTCGGGCATCCCGCCCAGGGCGCTCTGCCACGACAGGCGATACCCCTCCGCCGTGGTGACGATGAGATCGGGGATGAGCTGGGGATCGAAGCTGCGGTACACCTGTTCGCGCAGAAACACCCTCGACACTGCCCGCTGCCCTGTGGCCGGGTCGACTACCGCCTCCAGCCTGGCCGCCAGCTCGCGGCGCAGCCGCTCGTACTCCTCCCCCGGCGCCACCACCCCCTGCGCCTCGCGGCCCGCCAGGTTGATGTACAAGCCGCCCAGCCCCAGGTGGTAGGCGCGCGTGCGTCGCCAGTCCACGTTGGGCCAGAACTCGCCGCGATCGAACAGGTTCTCCAGGTTCTCCAGCTTGCCCGAGGGGGCGGTGAGGCCGATGTACCCCTCCCGCGCCAGCCAGGTGTTGATGTGAAACGAGCGGCGCCAGGTGGAAAAACCGTGGTCGGACAGCACCAGCAGCAGGTCCTCGGGCTTCAACGCCGCCGCCACCTCCCCCACGATGTCGTCCATCAGGACGTAGGCCCTCTCCACCATCTTGCGCAGTTCGGCGGCGCGCGCCGACTCGTGAGCGGGGTGGAGAGGATCCAGCGCCCGCCACAGGAGGTGGCCCACCCGGTCGGTTTCCTCGAAATAGTGCACCAGCAGGCGGTCCGAGCCGGCGAGGAAGTCGCTCAGCAAGGCCCGGAACTCGGTCACCGTGTGCTCCACATCCTCCATGAAGGTGGCCTCGTCGACGAACTTCTCCGAGGGGGTCCAGGTGTCGATGGCCCACCCCACGGTCTTGAAGGGACCGAACTGCCGGTACAGGTCGACCGCCCAGGAGCGGGGTGCCGACAGATCAAACCCGGGCGGCACGGTGGCCGGGTCGGGGTTGATGGGAGCCAGGTACAGCTTGATGTGGGGGGCGAGCTCCAGCAGCTTGAAGCGCGCCCAGCCGTGCGCCTTGATCAGCGGATTGAAGGGGAACACCAGCTCGATCCACTCGGACCACTGCCCCGGCTGCAGGGTGAACGTCTGGCCGCTCACCCGCACCGTGGCCCGGGTGCGGTCGGGGCTCACCTCGATCTCCATGGGGATGTCGATGCGCGGCGGGGTGCCGAACAGCTTGTTGGGGGGACCCGACACGGTGGTGCGGATCAGGCCGGTGGCGGCAGGCAGCCGGATCAGTTCGATGGAGAACTCGTTGTCGGTGGCCGGCTGAAACCCTGCATCCGAGGTGTAGAAGGCGGGCGCGCCGATACGGCCCCGCAGATCGGGCACGCCCAGCCCCGCCAGCAGGTGCCCGTGGGGGTAGGGTGCCGCCGGGAAGGTGACGGGGATCCGGCAGACGGTGGAGTGCACCCCGTGGTGGCCGGCAATTTCCCAGAACGGGGTTCCGGCGCGCCGGCTCAGCACCGTGGGGATCTCTGCCGGGATCCACCCCCCCACCACCCAACCC
>JABRVY010000505.1:0-1188 GCA_039961755.1 Acidobacteriota bacterium
GGCGGGTTCCCAGCAGGCGCCGCACTTCGGTGCCGAGGCGGGCGGCGTCGGCGGTGTAGAAGCTGCCGGCCACGGCGGGCCGGCGCACCTCGGCGGCCAGTTGGGTGGCAAACATGAACACCCCCACGAGGAGGATCCCCGTCCTCACGAAATAAGGAATACGTCCCGCGGCGGGCAAAGACAAGGGAGCCACGAGGGCTCAACCGGGAACCGAGACCACCATGCGGTTCAGGGGGTCGCGGGTTTCCCCCACCGAGCTGACGCGGATGGCCGCCATCTCCCCCACCGGGCAGCGGTGCTCGCAGATGCCGCACCCCACGCACAGGGCGGGATCCACCCGGGGCCTCTGCAGTCGCACTGGCCGGCCGTGCCGGTCGGGCTCCACCACCTCCTCCAGCCAGATGGCCTTGGGGGAGGTGGGGCACATTTCCTCGCAGACGATGCAGGGGGTGGACTTGGCCCACGGCAGGCAGCGCCCCCAGTCCACGAAGGCGGTGCCGATGCGCACCGGGGGGGCGCCGTCGTAGCCGGTCTTGCGGGCGGCAGTGAGCTCGGCGATGGCCCCGGTGGGGCACACCTCCCCGCAGCGGGTGCAGGCGAACTCGCACCAGCCCCGCCGGGGGACGAGCACCGGGGTCCAGAAGCCCTCCACCCCGGCCTGGCCAATGGCCGGGTGCAGCGCCCCGGTGGGGCAGGCCTGCTGGCAGAGGGAGCACTTGATGCAGCGCTGCAGGAACTCCGGCTCCGCCAGCGCCCCGGGGGGCCTGATCAGCTCCGCGCGGGCCGCTCCGCGACCGCCGCCGGCCGCCTGCAGCAGCGGCGCCGCCACCAGGGCGCCCAGCCCCGACCCCAGCAGGTAGCGGCGGGAGAGGTCGGGCTTCGCCGGCGCCGGGGCGGCCGGGGCCAGGAAGCGGTAGCGGATCACTCCATCCTTGCAGGAATCGGTGCAGTTGAGGCAGACGTGGCACTCGGCCACCCGATGCTCCCCCAGCGGCTCGTCCGCCCCCTGGCAGGCGAAGGTGCACAGCGAGCAGGTACTGCACCCCTCGCCGGCGCGCCGGATGCGGAACAGGGCGAAGCGGGCGAAGATCCCCAGCAGCGCCCCCAGGGGGCAGAAGGCGCGGCAGAAAAGACGAGGGATGAAGCGGCTGGCCACCAGGACGGCGAGCAGCAGGCCCCCCGCCAGCC
>JABRVY010000506.1:0-1646 GCA_039961755.1 Acidobacteriota bacterium
GGGCGGGGAATGAAGCGCTGTCGACTCCCATTTCTGCTAGAAGCGGGAGTTCGCACACTACCCCGCGCGGAGGTCTCATGCCAATTCAGGCCCATGCAGCGCTGGCGGCGAAGGCCGAGCTGCAACCGTTCGAGTACGAGCCGAAGCCGTTGACCCCCGGGCAGGTGGAGATCGTCATCAGCCATTGTGGCATCTGCCACTCCGACGTGCACCTGGTGGATGGAGACTGGGGCGGCGTCTTCCCCGTCGTGCCGGGGCACGAGATCATCGGGACGGTGGTGGCTGGCGACGGGATTCCCCTGGGCACGCGCGTCGGGGTGGGGTGGCAGTGCGGTTCCTGCGGCAGCTGCGAGTGGTGCGCCGAGGGCGAGGAGCGCCTGTGTGCGGCCAGCCAGGCCACCTGCATGGGCAACTACGGCGGCTTCGCCGATCGCATCCGGGTGGATCACCGCTTCGCCGTGCCCATCCCGGCGGGGCTGGATAGCGCCTCGGCGGCGCCCCTGCTGTGCGGCGGCATCACGGTGTTCACACCGCTGCGCCGGTACGCCAGGGCCGGCAGTCGGGTGGCGGTGGTGGGCATCGGTGGGCTCGGCCACCTGGGCCTGCGCTTTGCCGCCGCCATGGGGTGCGAGGTGACGGCGATCAGCACCAGGCGCGACAAGGAAGCGGAGGCGAAGGGCTTCGGCGCGCATCACTTCGTGGTGGGCGATCCGCCGGCGAACTCCTTCGATCTGATCCTGAACACCGCCCACTTTTCGCCCTCCATGGAGGTGTACCTGCAGGCGTTGCGGCCCAAGGGGGTGTTTTGCCAGCTGGGGGCGTCGGGGGAACCCCTGGCGGTGCCACCCTTCGGCCTGATCGTGGGTTCCAAGACCGTCAGCGGCAGCGCCATCGGGTCGCCGGGCGGCATCGCCGAGATGCTGCGCTTCGCCGCCGAGCATGGCATCGGCGCGCAGGTGGAGATCCTGCCCATGGCGAGGTGCAACGAGGCGCTGGACCGCACCCGTCGCAACCTGGCGCGCTACCGCATGGTGCTGGCGGCGTGATTGGCCGGGGCGGTGATCGTCGTTGATCCCAGCGGCGGGGCGCGCTGGCCGCGTCGCGGTCCTACTGCTTCGGACAGGGGGGGCAGCCGATATCGAGGACGATCTTCCAGCGACCGTCGGTCTCCCGTCGCCAGGTGGAGTTGAAGGTGCCGATTCACTGGCCAGAGGCATCGTAGACCGGGCCCGTGCTCAGGGCGAGCGTCCCCGTCGCCACCACGGCCACCCGCTCCGGAACCCATGAGAAGGGCGCGGCAGGTCCTTCGAAGAAGCGCTTCCAACCGGCCGCCACGGCCTCACGCCCGCGCAGCAGCGAGCTGCCCACAAAGACGGCGTCCTCGGCGAGAAATGAGGTGAAGGCGGCGAGATCGCGCTCCGCCATGCTGCGGGCGAAGGCCGTTTCGGCCGCCCTCACCTGCTCCTCGAGGGTCGCCACATCCTCCCCGGCGGCGGCCCACGCCCCCGCCAGGATCAGCGAGAACACTCCCAGCAGAACTCTCCGGGCCATGACGTACCTCCCTAGGGCCGCTCTCTTGGCGCAGTCAGGATAGCGCCGTTCCGCCGGTGGGGCGTCGAGGGGGTCCAGGCCCGGGGGGCCAGGAG
>JABRVY010000507.1:0-6264 GCA_039961755.1 Acidobacteriota bacterium
GACGACGACAAGCCGCTGGCGGAGCTGCGCCAGGGGCTGACCGGGGAGGGGAGGGAGGTGGCGCTGGTGGTGGATGGCCGCCTGGAGGCGCTGGCGCGAGTGGCCGAACGGCTGCGTCCCTCCCTCCGGCAGGCCCTGGCGAGCTTTGCCGCGCAGGGGGTGCGCACCGTGGTGATGACCGGGGACAGCCCTCAGCGCGCCCGGACAGTGGCCGCCGATGCCGTGCTGGCGGAGTTGACGCCCGAGGAGAAGTTGAGTTCTGTGAAGTCTCTGCAGGCGTCGGGCAGGCGCGTGCTGTTCGTCGGCGACGGGGTCAACGACGCCGCCGCCATGGCGGCCGCCGACGTTTCCATCGCCGTGGCGGACGGCACCCAGCTGGCCCTGGAGGTGGGTTCGGCCAGCTGGAACGGTGGGGACCTGACCGCTCTCCCCGAGGCCGTGAAGGTGGCCCGCCGGGCGATGAGGGTGATCCGCTCCAACATCCTCTTTGCCGCCGGCTACAACCTGGCAGGGGTGGCGCTGGCGGCCGGGGGGATGCTGCACCCGGTGACGGCGGCACTGCTCATGACCTGTTCCTCCCTCATCGTCACCTGGCGGGCCGCCGGCCGGGAGTGGGAGGAGGGGGAGGAGCAGCCGGCGGCGCAGCTGGCCCCGGTACGGGAGGCGGCGTGATGAGCCGGCGGGAGGACCGCCTGGTGGCCTGGGCGGTGGGTGCGACCGTGCTCGCCCAGGGGGTGGTCCTGGTGCTCATGGCGTCGCCCCCCTGGCGGCTGGCGGTACAGCTGCTGGCGGTGGCCGCGGCGCTGGGGGTGGCCGCCACCTACGCCTGGCGGGTGCGGGGTCAGCTGGACCACCGGGTGGACATGGCCCTCATCATGGCCTCCTTCGGGGGCCTGGGGATGCAGCTGGGGTGGTGGGTGGACCTCGAGCGCCACGCCCCCACCTGCTGCGCCCCCGACGGCTACCGCTCCCCCTGGGACGCGGTGTTTTCCTTCATGACGCTGGGCATGCTGGCCGCCTCGGTACCGGCCAGCGTGCGCTGGACCCGCTGTGCGCTCCTCGCCCGGCAGAGCCGTCGGCGCTTCATCACCACCCACATCGTCGGCAACGCCGCCATGATCGCCGGGATGGTGGCCGCCGGGCGGTTGTGGGGCAGGGCGCTGGGGGCCCTGCTGGGCGTGCCCGAGGCGGGGCACCACCTGGCCATGGTGGCCGGCATGGTGGTGGGCATGCACGCCGGGATGTGGCTCGGCGAGGCGGCGGTGGGCCTGAAGCCCTGGCGCAAGGAGACCGTACCGGTTCCTTAAGTCCCGACTCCCGCAAGTTTTAAACTGGCCAGGGGCGGGCCCCATCGCTATAATGAGGCTATGGAGCACGCGGTGCGCAGCTTCCGCGACCTGGTGCAGGTGCTCGAGACCCATCCCGAGTGGCGGGCGGAGCTGCGTCGGCTGGTGCTCACCGATGAACTCCTCACCTTGCCCGAGCTGGTTCGCGGGCTGGCCGAGGCGCAGAGCCGGACCGAGGGTCGTGTCGAGGAGCTGGCCGAGGCGCAGGCGCGCACCGAGAAGCGCGTCGAGGAGCTGGCCGAGGCGCAGGCGCGCACCGAGAAGCGCGTCGAGGAGCTGGCCGAGGCGCAGGCGCGCACCGAGAAGCGCGTCGAGGAGCTGGCTGAAGCGCAGGTTCGCCTCGAGAAGCGCGTCGAGGAGCTGGCTGAAGCGCAGGTTCGCCTCGAGAAGCGCGTCGAGGAGCTGGCCGAGGCGCAGGCGCGCACCGAGAAGCGCGTCGAGGAGCTCGCCGAAGTGCTCGCGCAGCTCAGTCGACGGGTGGACGAGCTCGCTGAGGCGCTCGCCCAGCTTACCCGCCGCGTCGATGAACTGGCCGAGGCGCAACGCCGGACCGAGCTGCAACTGGCGCAACTGGCGGAGGCGCAGCAGCGCCTGGAGTGGCGCGTGGCTCGCCTGGAGGACCGCGTTGGCGGGTTGCTGGGGTCCGACCTCGAGCGGCGTTTTCGTGAGCGCGCCCCGGCGTACTTCGGGCGTCTCTTGCGCCGGGTTCGCCCGGTGGACACCCTCGAGGTGGCCGCCTGGCTGGAAGCGGCGGCTCAGGAGGCCCGGATCAGCGAGGACGAGCGACTCGAGGTCCTCTGGGCCGACGCCGTGGTGCGGGGGGTGGAGACCAGCGGGGCCGAGGTGGCGTTCGTCGTCGAGGCGTCCTACACGGTCTCCGAGCACGACGTGCAGCGGGCGCGACGGCGCGCCGACATCCTGGCGCGGGTCCTGGGCTGCACCGTGTACGCCGCCGTGGCCGGCGAGCTGATCCCGGACGACGTGCGCCAGCAGGCGGAGCGCCAGCAGGTGTGGCAGTTCGAAGATGGCCGCGCGCAGACGCCGGACCATCGCCGCTGAACTTCGGGATTTTCCGGGCAGCCCGCCGTGGCGCCGACAGGGCGCAACCGACCCGGCCAGAGTCGCCACCGACCGCCCCGGGACGAACGGTGCCGCGGAGGGCCGTCCGAGGAGCGTCGCCCGGAGCCCCTACTCTCGTGGGGTGGCGCTGCTGCGGCGCCGGGACAGCTCGGCGTGCACCGCCGGGGGCACGAAGCTGGAGATATCGCCCCCGAAGGACCAGATCTCGCGAATGACGCGGGAGGAGAGGTACACGAACTCCTCGTTGGGGGTGAGGAAGACCGTCTCGGCGTCGGCCCACAGGCGGCGGTTGAAGAGCGACAGCTGGAACTCGAACTCGAAGTCGGAGACGGCGCGCATGCCGCGCAGCACCACCCGCGCCCCGGAGGAGCGCAGGAAGTCCACCAGTAGCCCCGAAAAGGAGGCCACCTCCACCCCGGCGAGGCCGGCCAGGCTCTCCTTGATCAGCCTCACCCGCACCGGCATTTCCAGCAACGCCTTCTTTTCCGGGTTTTCCAGCACCGCCACGATGACCTTGGGAAAAATGGTCAGCGCCCGGTGGATGATGTCCACGTGGCCCAGGTGGATGGGGTCGAAAGATCCGGGGTAGACGGCGGCGGTGCGCGGGTCGCTCACGGGGTTTCGTCCACCGCCACGGTAGCACGGTTGTGGTGAGCGTCCACGGCGCGCACGGCCAGCAGGCGCGGACCCTTGACGGCGGGCAGGCGGAAGGTCTCCCGCCGCCCATCCAGCAGGCCGTCCTCCGGGGTGAGGGGGACCCAGCGCTCCCCGTCCCGGTTGTACTCCACCAGGGTCAGGGGGGAGCTGGCGTCTTCCACGGTGATCACCCAGGCCTCCCCGCGTCGGGCGATGTCGATGCGGGGAGGGGTGTTGTCCACCACGAACCAGCGCGACAGGGCGCGGGCGGTGGCGGGGGCGTCGGGGTTGGCCTGGCCGTCACTGGCGGTGATGCGGAAGCGGTAGGAACCGTCAGCCAGGGCCTGGGCATCGATGGACACCGAGGGGGACTCCAGTCGGGAAGCCACCGGCCAGAAAAGCTCCTGCCCCGCCCGTTGCACCTCCACCTCGAACAGCAGGGGGTCGTTGTTGGGGTCGCTGGCCTTCCAGGAAACGGTCTGGTACCCCACCAGGTAGTACTTCTTGCCCAGGCGCGCGGAAACGTCGTTGGCGTCGCTGTCGAGCGTGGTGAAGATGCCGGCCCGGGTGGGATGGGTGACCGAGACTGCCCGGTCGGAGGGGGGCGGGCCTTTCAGGAACACCTCGGCCGGGTCGTGCACGGTGATCTCATCGATCTGCGGCGGCAGGTTGAACTGGCGGTAGGCCACCCGCAGGAACTCCACCACCCCGGCCGGCCCCAGCTCCACCTGCCACTGCAGGTAACGGCCCGGCGGGGCGGTGGCGCGGGCGGCCAGGCACGGTTGGGACGTTGTCCAGTCAGACCAGGTGTCGTCGGGGGAGGCGGAGTTGCCTGAGCGGAAGCGGATGGTGCAGGGCGCGCTGCCCCGCGCCGTCACCTCCCCCCACCTGGCGGGTTGTCCGGCGTCCTGGACGGGCGAGGTGAAGGTACCGCGGGGGGAGCCAGAGCGCCTCCACAGGGCCACCGGCCCCTGGGTGAGAATGGCCTCCCCTCCCGCCGCCAGCCGCACCACCTGGGCGGCGTCCAGCGTATCCAGCCGCGCCGGGGAGCCCTCCACCACCTGCCACAGCTCCCCCTCCAGGCCGGTACCCACCAGCAGCCCGTCGCCGACCCAGGCCAGCGTTGCAGCCAGTTGCTTGCCAAAGCGATGGATGGGCGTGGCGGCCCCGGAGGGGTGGATCCGCACGATCTCCGAGGTGGCGGTGCCGCCGCCGTCGGCCTTGGGCGGCGGCGGGGTGTCACCGGAACTGACGGTGACGTCTGTCCCCTGGCCCGGTGACGACACGCCCATGGTGGGATCCCCGGTGAGGCCGGCGGCGTAGACCGTGCCGTCAGGGGCGGTGGCCAGAGCGGTGATCTCGGTGAAGGGGGAGTCGTACACCATCCCCAGGGGATCCTTGCCGTTCCAGCGCAGCACCAGCCCCTTGCCGGAGGTGCCGATCCACAGCCACGACCCGGCCACCGCCAGGCAGCGGGCGTGGCGATCAGGGACGGTGGCGGCCAGTTCCAGCCCGCCCCGCCCCAGGCGCAGCAGCCGGCCGGGGTTGCCGGCGGCGGCCACCAGCGTGCCGTCAAACCACGCCAGGTCCCACAGGTTGCCCTCCGCCAGGCGGGAGACCACCTGGGCGGTGCCGCCCGCTGCCGGGATGCGAACCAGCAGGGCCGGCACCGCCGTGGTGGCCCACAGGTCGCCCCCGGGGGCCAGCAGCAGCGCCGTCACCTGGTCCGCCTCCAGATCGGCCAGCTGGGTCGAGGTACCGCCCTGCACCCGGTAGACGCGGGCGGGCCGGCCGGTGCCCACGTAGGCGGTGCCGTCCTTTGCCACCGCCAGCGCCAGCCCCAAAGGCTCCTCCAACTCCGCCGTTCGGGTCAGAGGTGGCAGTGGGTGCAGCACCCCTTCGGGGGAGATGGCCACCCCGCTGGAGAGGCTGCCCGCCAGGGCCCGTGGGGTATCCAGGTAGAAGTGGCGGGTCGGCGTCTGGGCCAGACCGGTCGCGGCGACAGCCACCAGGGCCAGGAACATGGGCCGGGACGGGCTCACTGGCGAACCTCCTCGACGGTGAGGGGGATGCGGATCGCCCCCTCCAGGGGATAGGGCGCCCGCCAGCGGGCCACCGCCACCATGGTGGTGCGCAGGCGGGTGGCTTGGGCCGGGGACAGCCCCGCCGTCAGCGTCGCCACCCACGAGGGCGGCAGCCCCGGCTGGGAGGCCCCCGGAGCGGCAACGCCGGGCTCGAAGGCCTCCAGCGCCGCCACCAGGGTGGAGGCGGTGTCCAGGAGGGCCACCTGGGCCAGCTGCTGGGCGAAGGTCGTGGGCCTGATCGCCGTGGCGCGCTGCAGGTAGGCGCTCCAGGCCGCCCCGTCCGCCACCACCAGGTCCATCCGACCGGGGGGAGTGTCGGCGGGCACCCGCACGGTCAGCCGCACCCGCGTCTCCTCGCCACCCTCCGGCTGCAGGTGGGTGGTGACGGTAATTTCCTCGCCGGGACGGACCTTCTGCCGGCGGGGGTAGGCCTGGGTGATGGCCGCCCGGCGCGCCGCCTCGGTGTGCAGGGCGCGGACATCGAGCCGCGTCACCGGTGGGTGGGGGAACGGTGAGCTGCTCAGGAAGCTCAGGAAGGCCCCGGCGAAGCCGGCGGAGCGGGCCAGGGCGTCGGCGCCGACGAACTCCTGGGTCACGGAAGAGGATGCTCCATTCTGGAGGGTGGCGGTAAGCTCCAACCGCACCGTGGCCTCCCCCACCCCGGCGCCATGGGCGGTAAGGGCCCCGTTGACCAGGAAGGCAACCAGCAGGGGCTCCAGCACCGGCACGCGAGCGGCGAAAAACTGCCAGCGTTTCTCCCCCTCCCCCCGGCGCACGGTCACGGCCACTGGCAGCCCCTCCGGCGGGGGCCCCACCCGGGCCACCATCCCGGCGGGGCGGTCGGCCACGAAGGTGCCGAAGGGTTCCCCCACGGCGAACAGCTTGAAGGGATTTTGAAAGCTCCCCTGCACCGCCAGCACCCGGGCGCGGGCCGCCGGCAGGGCCACCGCCCCCAGCCCGAAGAGGGGGTGCCCGAAGGCGTAGAGGGTGTCCCCGTCGCGGGCAGTGACGGTCCCCCCGGCGGCCAGCGTGGCGTCTCCCCAGATCAGCAGCACCGCCGCCATTTCCCCGGCCGCGGGAACGCCCCCTCCCCCGCCAGAGGCGGCGCCCGCCATGGC
>JABRVY010000508.1:0-2716 GCA_039961755.1 Acidobacteriota bacterium
GCGTCAGGGGGCGGCGCGACGGCACCACCACCAGCGCCGGACCCAGCTCCGTGCTCGGGACCCCGGGGTACGGGGCGTCCCTCCCCGCGGTCGTTCGCTCACCCCACGACAGCGCCCCGGTGGGGCAGGCCTGAGTGCAGGCGGGTTCGCTCCCTGCCCGCAGCCGCGTCTCACACCACGTGCACTTGGCCATGAGTCCGTGGTCTGCATCGAAGCGCGGGGCGTCGTAGGGGCACACCCAGGAGCAGTAGCGGCATCCCAGGCAGCGCGTCTGCTCGAGGAGCACGGCACCGGTGGCGGGGTCCCGGCGGTAGGCGGCTGCCGGGCAACCCGCCAGGCAGGCGGGGTCATCGCAGTGGTTGCAGGCCAGCGAAAGGTGCCGGGTGGCCAGTGCCGGGTGACGGCGGGGGTTGAAGGTGAGCACCCGCCGCCAGCCGGTGTCGGCGCCGCCGGCGTTGGCCATGCCACAGGCGATGCGGCAGGCCTCGCAGCCGGTGCAGCGCTCCCCGTCGAAGAGGAAAGCATGTCGGGCCTCAGGCACGCTCCACCTCGACGGCGTTGTCGTGGAAGGCGGCACCGTGCCCCATGTCGGTTTCCCGACCGCGCGACAGCAGGTTCACGGCGCCCCCCTCCTCCAACCAGAAGCCGTTGGTGATGCACACGCAGGAGGGCTGCAGTCCCCCGTCCAGGCGCACCGGCAGGGTGAGTTCGCCGCGGTCGTTGAACACCCGGGCGCGGTCCCCGTCGACCAGGCCGCGTTCCGCGGCCGCCTCGGGGTGCATGGCCACGTACGCCGCCGGCGCCATGCGCCGCACGGTCTTGAGATGCCCGAACTGCGAGTGGATGCGGTTCTTGGTGTTGGGGGTGAGGAGATAAAGAGGATATCGTCCCCCGCCGAGCGGCCGCTCTTCGGGCTCGTGAAACTCGGGCAACTCCGCCACCCCCCAGCGCCGATGTGCTTCGTCGCTTGCCAGCTCGATCTTGCCCGAGGGAGTGGGAAAACGCCCATTGGCAAAGGCCACCTCGGCAAACGCGGGAGACAGGACCGGCCCCCGCCGGAGCTGCTCCAGCGATACCCCCACCGGCGCCAGCCGGGCCTCCAGCCACGCCTCGATGGCCGCCTCGTCGGGACCGGGGATCGCCGCCGCCAGAGCCGCTTCATCGATGCCCAGTCGACGCCCCAGAGCGCGGTAGATTTCCGTTTCCGGCAGGACCTCCCCGGGCGGTTCCATGACCTTGGGCCGCAACTGCAGGTAGGGGTGCCAGTAGGCGCCAATGACGTCGGTCTGCTCCAAGAAGGTCTTGGCGGGCAAGACGATGTCCGCCTCGCGGGCGGTGTCGGTGAGAAACTCGTCCACCACCACGCGGAAGTCGAGGCGCCGAAACGCCTCCCGCACCACCCCAATCTCGGGGCTCTGCAGCACCGGGTTGCCCCGCTCCACCCACGCCACCTTCAGCTCGGGCTCGCGCGTGGCCAGCATGTCGCGGCCCAGCCGGGCCATGGAGATGGACACCCGCAGCGGACCATCCCACCCCCCGGGAGGCGGGTAGCAGGCGAGGGGATCCTTCAGCGGCGAAAACACCTGCGTCTGCAGGTTGGCGTACATGAAGCCGCCGCCGGACTTGCCGATCTGCCCCGTAATCACCGCCAGCGCCAGCATCGCCCGCATGGTCTGGCCCGAGTTGGTGTAGCGCTGCAGGCCGAAACCGGGCACGATGGTGCACGGGTGCATCGTTCCTACCAGGTGGGCCAGCTCTTCGATCGCGCTGGCGGGCAGCTGGCACACCGCTGCGGCGCGTGCCGGCGGCCAGCCTTCCACCAGCGCCGCGTACCCCTCGAACCCCAGCACGTACCGCTCGATGAACGGGCGATCCAGCAGGCCGTCGCGCACCAGCACGTGCCCGACGGCCAGCGCCAGGGCGCCGTCGCTGCCGGGCCGCAGCTGCAGCAGCAAGTCGGCACGCTCCGCCGTCTCGGTGCGCCGCGGATCGATCACCACCAGCTTGCCCCCGCGGGCCAGGACCTGGTGAATGTGGGGCATCTGGTGGATGTTGGTCTCGGCCGGGTTCTTGCCCCAGATGACGATCAGCCGGGCGTGGACCAGGTCCCAGGGGGCGTTGTGGCTGTTCTCCCCCAGGGTGAGCCGCACCGCCTCCAGGCCCGCCGGCCAGCACAGATCCCCGAAGGTGGTCGTGCAGCCGCCGAACAGCCGCCAGAACTCCAGGCCCACGCCGTTGAGCAGGCCCTTGCTGCCAGTCCCCGCGTAGTACAGCACGCTGGCCGGCCCGTATTCATCCCGAGCCGCGCGCAACGCCGCGGCGATCTCGTCGCAAGCCTCGCCCCAGGGAATGGGAGAAAACGAACCGTTGCGCCCTCGTCGCAGGGGGCGGGTGAGTCGTTCTGGCGAATGCACCCGCTCCACGTAGGCCAGCCCCTTCAGGCAAGGGCCGTCGGGGGTGGCGCGGTTGCTTCCATCGCCAGCCACCCCCAGCAGTCGCCCACCTTCCACGGTCACCTGCAGGGTACAGGTGGAGTAGCAGTCGCGCGGGCAGGCGGTTCGAAAGGTCGGCATGCTCCCGAGGGAAGAGTAGCCGATGCCGGGTTCCCCCGTGCTCCCCCAACACACTGCGGCCCCGCCGGGGCGGGGCCGCAGGAGAAGGCGTGTGAGGGTGGGTTACGACATCCGGCGCAGGGCCAGCACGGCCACCACGCCCA
>JABRVY010000509.1:0-17048 GCA_039961755.1 Acidobacteriota bacterium
GCGCTGGGGGACACCCTGTTCCCGGGTGGGGAGCGGGCGGCGGCGCTGGCCGCGGGTCTGCCCTGGGGCACCCAGGTGCTGCTGGAGCTGCGCATCGCCCACCCCTTCCTGGCCCTGACGGTGGCGGTGGCGGTGGCGGCGCTGGCGGTGGCGGGGCTGCGCCGGCCCGCGGGCAGCTCGGCCGCGCCGCTCGGCGCCGCGGTGCTGGGGCTGCTGGCGGTGCAGCTGCTGGCCGGGCTGGTGAACGTGGTCCTGGCGGCGCCGGTGTGGTTGCAGCTGGTGCACCTGCTGCTGGCCGACCTGTTGTGGGTTGCGGTGGTGCTGCTGGCGGCGGCATCCCTGCAGGCCGGCGAACGCCCGGCCTGAACCGCGGGCGAGGGCGGTCAGCCGGCGCGCGGCAGGTGGTCGGGGCAATCCAGGCGAAGCTCGGGCAGGGGCAGGGGCTGCTGCAGCAGGTCGCAGCGGTACGGTCCCTGGTCACCGCCGGGGGACTGCAGGTAGCGGCAGGTCAGGCAGAGACGGGTGGGGGCCACCACCTCGGCGCGCACCAGGGAGGCGATGAGCTGCAGGAGGGAGTACAGCAGCGCCTCCCGGTGGCGGACCTCGAGGGCCTGGATGGCGGTCGTGAGCGGCGCCGTCCAGGCGGTGGAGTGGGCCCAGGCGCTGTGCCCCGCGGGGGTGAGCTCCCACCGACGTAAACGGCGGTCATGGGGAACGGAAATCGGGAGGGCGAGTCCCAGACGGCGAAGTTGCGCCAGGGCGCGGGAGACAGTGGGGCGGCGGACGCTCAAGGCCTGCGCCAGGCTTCGCACCTCCTGCGGTCCGCCCGCCAGCTCCGCCAGGAGGGCCGCTTGCAAGGGGGCGAGCCCTGGCTGGGCCCACTGCGCACGGCTGATGGCCCGGGCCAGGCGCTCCAGCGCCGCCACGCTCTTGGCGGCCACGTCGTGGTGGCGGCGGGCGAGGGGCGAAAGAAGGAGCTCCACCGTGTCACGATAGCCGAGCCGGCCCGGGGGCGTCACCCCCGGGCCGGTCGCGCCTACGGTCGCCACGCCGAGAAGACGTATCCCCTGGACTCCTGCGACTGGTGGCAGAGAAAGCACTGGTTCACCGCGTCGGTGACCAGTCGCTTGCCCTCATCGCCGCCGGCGAAGGCCTCGAATCCCCAGCCTCCGGTGGCAGCAAAGCGGGCATTGTTCTTCTCCATGACGGCCAGAACCTTGCGCGCCCCCTCGATGAGCGCCCCACTTTCGCGGGGGGCGTCGAAGAGGTCGAAGACCAGTACCGCACCGTCGGCGAACTTCCCGGTCTGCAGTCCCTTCCTGGCGGCATCGTTGGCGTAGACGTGGTGGATGCCGCCAAAATCCTTGTACAGGGGGTGTCCCTCCTCCAGCACCATGCTCTTGACATGGTGCCAGCTGCGGTACCCGTGGGGGTAGGCGGGAGGCGTCCCCTTCTGCGCCTCCACCCACCAGCTTCCGGCAACGACGAGAGCAGCGATGAAGGTCAACACGGCGAATCGTTTCATGAGCGCCTCCTTTCTTCTGTCGTACAGCTTCGGTGGCCGAGGGGCGGACTCGGAAGAGGGGGCGAACGGGGCGCGGGGAATCGCGATGTACATGTCATTAGCTAAGCTCATGATAGTATCGAAACGGTGCCCGTGTCAACGGGCACCGCGTCGAGGTCCAATCACAGCAGGTCGATGCCGCGCTGGCGGCAGCGCCGTCGTTCTTCCTCGGGCCAGACGGCGGCCTGGACCTCGCCGATGTGCCGTTTACCGAGCAGCACCAGGCACAAGCGGGATTGCCCGATGCCGCCGCCGATGGACAGCGGCAGCTCGCCGGCCAGCAGGCGGCGGTGGAATGGCAGGTGGCGGCGCTCGGGGCAGCCGCGGGCCTCCAGTTGCTGCAGGAGGCTATCGGGGGTGACGCGGATCCCCATGGAGGAGAGCTCCACCGCCCGCCCCAGGGGCGGGTGGTACACGAGCAGGTCGCCGTTGAGGCCCCTGCCGCGGCCGTTGGGGGTGATCCAGTCGTCGTAGTCCGGAGCCCGCCCGTCGTGGGGATAGCCGTCGCTTAATGGGGCGCCGATACCGACCACGAAGACGGCGCCGAACCGGCGCACCACCAGGTCTTCCCGCTGGCGGGGAGAAAGATCCGGGTGGCGGTCGGCCAGCTCCTGCGCGTGCAAGAAGGTGACCTCGTCGGGCAGAGAGGTGGGCAGGCCGGGGAAGTGCTCCCGCAGGTGGGCGGCGGTGGCCAGGAGGGCCTGGTAAATGGACCGCACCACGTCCTGCAGGTACGCGATGCTCCGGTCCTCCTCGCCAACCACTCGCTCCCAGTCCCACTGGTCCACGTACAGGGAGTGGAGTTCATCCAGGGTCTCCTCGGGGCGGATGGCGTTCATGTCGGTGTAGATGCCCGCGCCCGGCGGCATCCCCAGGCGGCCCAGCTCCAGGCGCTTCCACTTGGCCAGGGACTGGACGATCTCCAGCCGCTGCCCGTCGAGGGCGGGGGCGTGGAAGGAGATGGGGCGCTCCACGCCGTTGAGGTCGTCGTTGATGCCGGTCCCGGCGGGAACGAACAGCGGCGCGGTCACCCGCTGCAGGTTGAGGGCGTCGGCCAGTCGGGCCTCGAAGGTGTCCTTGCACAGCTTGATGGCCTGCTGGGTGGCCAGGGGCCCGAGCTCGGTGCGAGAAGTAACTTCATGTGAATCAGCACGATATGACATGACAATCCTCCCTGCGAGCGAGCCGGCGTTGGTGGGCCGGCGGGCAGCCGTTCGACCGCCACGCTGAGCGCCCGGCCGGTCGGCCGCGATCAATCAATCAGGTTGTGAGAAGAGCAGGTGTTCTTCCGGAGGCTGCCGCGCGCCCGGGGATGGGCGGGGCGGCGCCCCCTAACGATTCGAGCGGTTGCCCGGGAGGGCGGGGCGGGAGGCCTGGAACGCAGAGGTGGTGAGGGCCAGGAGACGTGAGGAACGTGACGGGTTGTCCGTACGACTCATGGTGGACTCCTTCGAAACTGGCGAAGATACTACCGCTGTTCGCGAAGGTTGGCAAGTCGAGAGACTCCAGCACCGCGGTCGCATTTGCGTCCGCAGGGGAGAGTCTTCGCGGCGCGACCTCGCAGCGACTTCCGTTGACGGGTGTGGGTGGGGTCAGGCCAGGTGGGTGAGCAGGGAGCCCATGTCCACCACCTGCTTGTGGGCCACCTCGAAGGCAAGGCCGCCGCGCCGCTGGCGATCCCGCTCGAACTCCTCTTCCAGGGCGCTCATGTCCTCCTCCGTCAGCACCTTCCGCGCCAGCGGGTAGAACTCGTGGTCTTCCCGGTGGATGTGATCGCGGAGCAGGTCGGAGTAGGCGTTGGAGGTGGCGAGGACCATCTGCGCCGCCTCGGCGCTGCCCTCGGCGTAGGCCGCAAGGTGGCCAGAGAGCTGGGTGACCAGCCGGCGGCCGCGCTCGTGTTGATGGCGCAGCGTCTCCACCTGGGCGTCGATGGCGCCCTCCTGGCGCTGGGCCAGGCGGACGAAGAGCACGTGCTCCTCCTTGAAGTGATGGACCGTGTCGGCGAAGGTGCGGGCAAACTGCACCGCCAGCTCGTAGAACTCACGCGGCGGCCGCTTCCCCTGGCGGATGGCCTCGGTGGCGGCGTCCAGCCGCTCCAGAAAGCGGCGAATCAGGCCGTGCTCGTTGCTCAAGGTGTCGATGGCGTTCATGGGGGGCCTCCTTGTGTCGACACTCATCTTTCGACCAGCGCCCCCGATCTGTCCTTGACCGAGGTCAACGACGGTCGCCGGAGGGGAGCCGTGCAGGTCACAGCAGCCAGGCGCAGCCCAGCTTCGAGAAGAACGTACGGTCCAGCCGCTGACGGCGCGCTCTCATCCTCGATCCCGGAGCGCGGCCGAAGGCAGCCGTGCCAAGCTCGCTGACCTCACCCCCTTCGCGGGCAGGAGGCGTGATCCGCATCAGGTGGGAATAACAACTGACCGAGAGCGGCTTTGAGAAAAGGCGTTTCGGCGATAGGTCTCCACATCCTGAGGCCTTGGGGGGAAGACGATGAGGCGAACGTTTCCTCTGGTGCTACCTTTACTCATGCTGGCGGTGGCGCTGGCGGAGGGCCGGGTGCAGTTGTTTCCGGGCGTGGCGCGCTCGCCGGGCACCAACGGCACGCTGTGGCGTTCGGACGGCGTGCTCCACAACCCGGGTGTGGGCGCGCAGACCGTCACCCTGGAGCTGGTTCCGCGTGGGGGCTCGACCGTCTCGGCGAGGACGACGCTGCAGCTCCAACCCGGCGAAACGCGCACCATCCCGAGCGTCTACGATCTGCTGGGCGCCGGAGACGGGGCGGGGGTGCTGCGCGTGAGCGGCGACGTGGCCGCCTGGTTCCGCTCCTACAATCAGGGACCCCATGGCACGTTCGGGCAGGACCTGCCGCCGCTCGACCCCGGCGACGGCAACGCCGCCTGGACCGCGATGACGTTCGCCTTTGCCTCGCCGCAAAGCACCGCGACCGACTTCCGCTCCAACCTCCTGCTCGTCAACCTCGAGGCGAAGCCGGTCACTTTCACCATCGCGGCGGCGGGCAAGGAGAAGACCACCCTGGTTCAGGCAGGTGCCAATGTACAGATCAACAACCTTGGCGCCTTCCTGGGCACGCCGAAGGGGTTCTTCGTCGCCACCGTGACCGCCGACGGCCGCTGGTATGCGGTGGTGTCGACGATTGACCCGATCACCGGCGACCCCACCACGGTGCGGGGCCTTTCCCCGGTGCCGCCGGGCGAGCGGCTGTACCCAGGGGTCGCCAAGCTAGCTGGCGCCAACCAGACCGCCTGGCGCAGCGAGGCGACGTTCGCCAACCCCGGCACCGCCCCGGCCTCGCTCCGGCTCGCCCTCGTGCCGCGCGGCTCGAGCCAGGAAGTGGCGACGCGCACCGTGACGCTGGCAGCTGGCGAGGCGCTGCGGGTGGAGGACCTTTACGCGTACCTGGGCGTGGCCTCCGGGGCCGGAACGCTCAAGGTCAGCGGCCCGGCGCTGGCCTGGGTGCGGACGTTTAACCAGGGTGCGACGGGGACGTTCGGGCAGGACCTGGCCGCGGTGGGTGAAGGAGAAGGCTTCCCGGCGGACGAGCCGGTGCTGTTTCCGTTCGAGAGCCCGGCCAGCATCTCCTCTGGCTTCCGCTCCAACCTCGCGATCCAAAACCTCGAGAACCGCGACATCACGGTCACGGTGCGGTCGGGCAGCCGGTTCGGGACGCGGGTGGTGCCTGCCCGGGCGTACGTGCAGGTCGACAACCTCGGTGGCTTCCTGGGGACGCCGGTCGCCACCCTGACCGCGTGGGTCTCGGCCGACGGCCGTTGGGCGGGGACGATCTCGACCATCGACCCGGGCACCGGCGACCCTCTGACGGTGCGCGGCGAGACGGCGTTCGCGCCGCCGTCGAGCTACGCCCTCATCGAGCAGGGGCGCCGCACGCGAGCCCTCTCCGACGAGCAGGCGTTGCTGTACGCCGTGTACGCCGATCACGGTGACCCGCGGCTGCCCGCCGCGTACCGGGGCGACGACCGCTTCCTCGACGAGACCGATTCACTGCCTGCCGCCACCTCGCGGTGGGGATCGCTGTCGGCAGCTACCCGCGACCTGATCGGCCCGTTCCTGGCGCCGCCGTTCGTGGCGGGGAGCTGGTGGGACCTGCGGCGCGCCCCGGCCGGGAGCGCGTGGGCCGCCGCCCCGCCGTGCCGGCCGTGGGAGGTGGGGTGCCCGATCCTCGCCGACTGGGAGTACAAGGAAGGTCCCAACGTGCGGGTGTGGTACCTCAAGAGCAACGCCGCCACCGACGCGGCCACCGCGCAGGGCCTGGTCAACGAGGTGGAGCAGCAAATCTGGCCGAAGCTCGCGAGCGTGCTGCTGCGCTGGCCGATGCCCGACGGGCTGCTGGGCGGCAGCCCCCACCTCGATATCGCCCTGGTGGACGGTCTGCCGGTACCGGCGCGCACCCGCCCCGCCGACTGGAACGCCTGCAAGAAGACCGCGGCGTACATCCTGCTGGGCCGGCAGACACCCGCCGGTCCCAAGCTCAACTCGTTGCTGGCCCACGAACTCATGCACGCGGCGCAGCTCGGCTACGACATGGTGGCCTGCATCGACGCCTACGACTGGCTGCGCGAGCCGATCGCGGTGTGGTTCGAGGACTTCGTGTACCCGGACACCGACCGCGAGCATTCCTACGCCGATAACTACCTCGACGAGCCCCACGTGCCGATGGACGCCTTCGGCAGCGAGAGCGAGAAGCTGCACGCCTACGGGGCCTACCTCTTCTTCCAGTATCTCACCCGCATCCGGGGCGTCGACCCGGCGGTGATCCGGCATGTCTGGGAAGCCACCCAGAGCGGCGACGCGCACGCCGCCCTGGAGGCCGGGCTCAAGAAGGCCGGCGCGCCGCTCGAGCAGACGTGGCCAGCGTTCGGGGTCCACGCCTGGAACGAGGCCCAGCCCTTCGCCAGGTTCAAGGAGAGGGACAGGATGTCGCTCGTGGCCGCGATCCAGGACACCTTCCCGATGAGCCTGTCGGGCGGTGACGGGTTCTTCGAGACGGCCAAGGGCGACGATATCAAGCTGCCGCGGTTGTCTACCCGCTACTTCCAGTTCGACTTCCCGGACGACACCGCGGCCGTGGTCGGGTTCTTCAACGGTCTCGAGTACGTGCTCGGGCTCCAGACGGTCGAGGAGTACGGCGACGTCTTCTCGCCCCAGCGCCCTGGCACCATGCCCAGGGGTGCGCACGTGCGGGCGCTCCTCAAGATCGGCGGCACGTGGAGGGAGGAGGACTGGACTGGAAAGCGCTACGTGGGTTTCTGCCGGTACAAGGACAGCGAGAGGCTGGAGTCGCTCGTTGTGATCCTCTCCAACTCCAGCGTCGACAAGGCCAACGACCTGGTCCCGAAAGGCGACTTCTCACCGCTCGTCTGGGTCTCCAACTTCGGCTGCGGCCCGTGGGAGGGCAGCGCTACCCTGACCTACCGGTGGCCCAATGGGCCGATCGAGACCATGACCGTCAACAACTTTCGCCTCGAAGGGCTGGGCGACGGGGTCTACGACGACGGCGGGACGCCGGTCTTCCAGTCGTACATCGCAACCGCCGGCAGTTACCAGTGGAACCTGTCGGGCTCGACCGGGAGCTGCTCCTACCAGGGGTCCTCGGCCGGGCTGGTGTCGCTGTGGCCGGGCTCCGTGCTCGCCACGCACCCGTGGGTCGTCGCGGGTCCGGCCCGGCGGGCGTTCGTGTCCCTGCTCTTCCAGCCCTGGGCACTGCCGGTGTCGGTGACCGAGACCTGCGGGTCGCCGCCGAAGAGCCAGCAGATCCAGTATGGCCCCGGGCACTTCGTCCTCGACACGATCTTCGACGACGCATGGAAGAAGGTCTCGAACGACGGCAGGACCTGGGTGGTGGACGCCAGCAAGACCGGCAGGGAGGGTCTTTCCGGGACCTGGCGCCTGGAGGTCAAGCGCCAGCCGTGAACGACGGCACCGCGCTCGGGAAGGCGCCGCTCGCCTCGAGCGCCACCCCGGACGCTACGGTGCCGTCGTGGTCTCCTCCCCACGCCGGACGCGGTGAGGGACGCCATGACGCTCGTGGCCCCGCCGCGGCAGGAGCCGTGCAGGTCACATCAGCCAGGCGTAGCCGAGCTTCAAGAAAAATGTGCGGCTGGTGCGGGTGAGGTCCAGCCGCTCCTCCCCCTCGCGGGTGTCGGAGTAGCCCAGGAAGGCCACCGTCTGGGGGTTGAGCTTGTACGAGAAGAGGAACTGGGTGAAGAGGTGGGAGCTTTCCGCAGGGACCGCGGTGCGGTAGAGCACGGGATCGCGATCCAGATCCAGGTACTGCATCACCACCCGGGCGAAGACGTTGGTGGAGAACTGGTACACCACCCTCGCCTGGGCCAACCTGGCGAGGTACAGCTGACCCTCGTCGATCTCGAGGCGCTCCCACAGGTGATCCAACTGCAGGTAGAGGTGGCGGCCGAGGTTGAGGGTGAGGCCGGGCTGCAGGCGGGTGCTGCGGCCCGGGCGGCCGTTGGCGTAGTCGACGGCGTCGCCGAAACGGCCGGCAAGGGAGGTGGTGAGGTCGCCGGAGGGCCGGATGTTGAAGAAGAAGTTGGTGCGGATACCGCTGTACTGCTTCCCCTCGTACGACTCCTTGAAGGACACCGTTCGCAGGTTGAGCCACGACTGGTACGGCCCCTCCAGGCGCGTGAACAGCTCACCGGTGGACTCCAGCAGGTTGCCGGCGTGGTCCTCGAATCGCTGCAGCTCCACGCCGACGCTGGCGCGGGTCAGAGGCTGCCCCGGCTTGCCCCAGAACACCCGCTGGCCACCCACCTCGCCGCCGCGGGTGTCCACCTGAGAGACGAACCCTAAATCGGCCCGGAAGCCGGGATCGATGGAGCGGTACCAGGCCCACGCCCCCCAGTTCCTGGTGCCGCGCTGGTATTCCGCCTGCAGCGCCGTGCCCGAGAACTCGCCCGACTCCTGGTCTTGCTCGACAGACACCGAGCCGGGGTAGCGGGTGACGGAACGCAGCAGCTGGAAGTTCACGGTATCCGCGGGGGTCAGGCGCAGCAGGCCATCCACGCCGACCACGCGGTTGTGGTAGTCGTCGCCCTCCCGGGCGGTCGCCACCACTCCCAGCGTCGAGGCGCGCCCGACGTCGTGCCGATAGCGGAAGGCTCCGCTGGTGGTGGGGAGGTCGTAGGAGCCGTAGGACGAACCATCCTTGGAGGGAAACAGGAGGTTCAACACCCGGTCCCTGGCCACGAAGACGGAGTAGGCCTGCGCCCCCAGCTTGCCGGTGCTGCGCAGGCCCCAGGAGGGATCGGCGACGGCGCGGGTGTAAACGGCGTTGATGGGGGTGGAGAAGAAATCCGCCCCCTCCATGAAGAAGGGTCGCTTCTCCGGGTAGAAGAGGGCGAAGCGGGTGTTGACCTGCAGCTGGGCGGCATCGGCCTCCACCTGGGAGAAATCGGGGTTGAGGGCGGCGTGGAGGGAAATGTTGGGGGTCACCCCCCAGCGGGCGGTGATCCCGGCCTCGGTGTCCAAGCGACCCGCCTCGAGGCCGGATGCTGGATTGCTCTCATCCCGCAGCGTATCGGCCCGCTGCGAGGTGATGGTGGGGGTGAGCTCTAGGTCGTGTCCGGAGGCGATCCCTTCCAGACCTTCGAGACCGGCGAACTGGCACAAAAGGCAGTTGTTGCTGCGATCGACGGGAATCGACAGGATCTGGTGTCGCACGGTGCGCGGGTAGGCGCGAAAGAGCGCCACACCCCAGGTGTGCGACCGGGAGCCATTGGGGAAGCGGATGGAACGGAAGGGGATGGCAATCTCGACGACGTACCCGTCGGGGGTGATGCGGGCGGCCGACTGCCAGATGGCGTCCCAGGTGAAATCTTCGTTGTCATCCGAGGACACCTCGTTACGCACGGCATCGCTCTGCACCCCCAGGGGATTGACGAAGAACTGATAGGCGCGGCGCTGATCGTTGAAGGTGTCGAGGATGATGCCCACGTAGTCGTTGCGCAAAAAGGCGTCACGGTCGGTGAGGTGGGCGCGGATCTTTTCGGGCTGGGGGTCCATGCAGTGGCAGCCGACATAGAGGGCGCGCCGGTCGAAGGTGAGCAGGCACTCGGCCGACACCGGGGCGGGCAGGTTCTCCCCCGGCTGGACCTCGACATTCACCGGGATGCGTACGGCGGCCTGCCACGTCGCCTCGTCCAGCACGCCATCGATCTCGATGGGGCCGGTCGCACGGGTGATGCGATAGGTCGGCCGCGTTTCCCTGCCGGTCCTCGCCTGGTTCGCGGTTGCCAAGGAATGAGTTGAAAGCACCAGCCCGGCCAGGACTGCGATCAGACGCTTGCGCACACCCCCTCCTCCACCCTCGGGTGTACGCACCTGGGTCGTGCCTGGTTTTGCCTTGCCCGGTAGCCACCTTCACTGCAGCTTCACTTGCCGTGCACGCGCTCCTCACACGGCAGCTCCATCCTGGCGTCCCGAGAGCGGTCGAGGTGAGACGCCGCCCTCGGGAGGCCAGAGGACATGCCCTTGATGAAGATGGATATGCACGTGCACTCGTGCTTTTCCTCAGAGCAGATCCCCGGCGTGAAGGGGGTCACCTTCAGCCCGCGGGAGACCCCCGACGAGATTTACGCCCGGGCCAAGGCGCGGGGGATGGATTTCGTCACCATCACCGACCACGACACCATTGCCGGCTGCCTCGATCTGCTGTCGCGTCGGGGGGACCTGCCCGACTTCATCATCGGCGAGGAAGTGTCCACCCAGCTGCCCCACAGCCGCCTGACGGTGCACATCAACGTCTACGGCCACAACGAGGAGCAGCACCGGGAGCTGCAGCGGCGGCGGCCCGGTGCCTTCGAGGTGGTGCGCTACTGCCGCGAGCAGGGGCTCTTCTGCGCCTGGAATCACCCCTTCTACCGCGAGAACCTCTCCACCATCGAAGAGCCGGAGTTCATGGAGCTGGTCAAGCAGGTGGACGTACTGGAGGTGCGCAACGGCGGCCGCATGCAGCTGCTCAACGTCCTGGCCGAGGAACTGGCGGTGCGCGAGGGCAAGGGGATGCAGGGGGGCAGCGACACTCACACCGGCAACGTGGGATCGGTGTACACCGCCGTGCCGTGCCACGACCTGGCCTCGTTCTTCGCCGGTATCCGCGCCGGCAACAGCCGCATCGTCGGGCACCACTCGACGCCGCGCACCTTCCTGCTGCACAACTACCTGGTAGGGCGCCGGCAGGTGCTGGATCAGCACTGGCGCCTGGCCAGCGGGGCCGCCCAGACGATGCGGGTGCTCTGGCTGGGGGCGCTGTCGCTGGCCCTCTCCCCCTGGATCGTCCGCAACCACTTCCGCGGCCAGGTGGAGATGGCTCGCCTGGCGTTGAACCGCCTGGGCATTCTCAACCGGGTGGAGGAGTGGGTGCTGGACGCGGCGTGAGTCGCCAGCACCGAGGGCTGCCGGGGCGGTCAGTCGGCCTCACGCCCTCGAGCTGACCCGGCGCAGAACTTCCAGGATATTGGTCGTTCCGCGGCGCGGCAGGCGCCGAAAGGCGGACCAGGCAGCGCCGGCGAGGATCCCCTCCTGCAACCACTCGCCCAGCCACTGCCCGGCCGTGGAAGGGGAGTACTGTTTGAGGCCGGCACCCCGCTGGATCGCCCAGCGCCGGTTGAAGCGCTCGTGGGCTCCCACCGGCGGAGCGAAGATGAGGGCCAGGCCCGCGGCGCCGAAGAAGGTCAGCTCCGAAGGCTTGGTCCACAGGATGTCGGTACGCTCCAGGAGTCGGTTGAAGGCTTCGAAGTAAGCGGGCAGGGAGGGCGCGAAGAGGATCTCCACGTCGCGGTCGCCGCCCAGGCCGGCGGCCACCACCCAGCTGTCGAACTGCTCGGCCAGCTCGGCGCGGACCCCAGCAACCAGGGCGAGCCGCAGCCGCCCCTCGCGAATACTGGGCGCCACCGAGGGAATGATGGAGCGGGCGATGCGCGCCTGGGCGCCGGCGCCGCCCACCGCGAAGGTGAGGAGCGGGGGACGCCCCTCCTCCGCCTCGGGTAACCTGCCCAGGACGTGCGCCAGTTCTTCCCGGTACTGCTCGCGAAAGGCCCCCGCCGGGTCGAGACGCACCAGACGCGCCGCCAGGCGCCGCTGCTGTTCGCCCCCGTCTTCCCCGCCGCTCAGCTCCCGCGGGAGGGGAAAGCCGGTAACGTGGATCGAGCTCCCGGGCACACCGTAGGCGCGCAGACGGCGCAGGGCCCGTTCGCTGGGGACGCAGTACTCGATGGGGGTGCCGCGAGGTTGGCGAGGCGCCCACACCCGGTTGACGTCGCTGTCGGTCACCACGCACACCACCCGCGGCACGCCGGCGGCGGCGGCGGCCAGTGCCGGGGCAAAGAAGGTGGTCAGCAGGCAGTCCCCGCTGCGCTTGAGGTGGCGGACGAGATTGTGGCCCAGGCCACGCTGGATGAGCCAGTTGAGGATCTCCACCGCGAGCGTCGGGGAGGACAGGTCGCGGTAGGGGTAGAGATGCGGGATCTGGGTGATGCCGTCCAGGAGGCGCCCCAGCGGTCCCCCCACCAGGGGTGCCTGGGAGGCCCGGGAGAGCAATGTGTAGCCGCGTCGCAAGTGGCGCCAGAGTTTGCTCTCGGCCAGCGATGCAAAGGGCTCGCGGTCAACTTCCACCACCTCCTGACGGAGGGCGGAGGCGAGGGCGTGGGCGGCGCGCAGGTGGCCATAGCCCATGTCCACCGCGGCCACCACCACGCCCGGTCGGTCCACAGCGCCGGCAAGTTGGGCCCGCATCACCCCTCCGAGTAAGCCTAGCACCTTTCGCCCCGTGCACGGTGATATGCCACGGAGGGGAGAGAAGCGGGCCGGGAGCTCCGCCGGCGGGGCTTCACGCCGGCTTCGCGGTGTCTTCGCCCTACCTTCACACTCCTCGCGCACCGTCTTCACATGGGTGAACTCGTTCTCGTTGGCCTCCTGGCAGTGGGGCTGGGCGCCCGCGTCTTGATGGTGGTGGCGCAGCGCCGGCACCTGCGCACCCCTCCACCGACCCCGGCGACGGAGTTGCCAGCCGTCAGCATTCTCAAGCCAGTCAAGGGGCTCGACGCCGATCTCGAGGCCAACCTGCGCAGCGTCTTCGCCCAGCGCTACCCGGCCTTCGAGGTGATCATCGGCGCCTACAGCGCCGACGACCCGGCCCTGGAGGTGGCGCGCAGGGTGGCTGCGGCGTTCCCCGAGGTCCCCAGCGTGGTGGTGGCGGACCCGCGCCAGGTGGGACCCAACCCCAAGGTGGCCAACCTGGCCAACCTGCTGCGGCACGCAAGGCATGAGGTGGTGCTGATCTCCGACTCCAACGTGCGCGTCGCCCCTGACTACCTGGCCGACCTGGTGGACCACCTGCAGCAACCGGGGGTGGAGCTGGTGTCCTCGCCGATCCGCGGGTGCGGCGCCGCGTCGCTCGGGGGAAAGGTGGACGCCCTGCTGCTCAATACCTTCGTGATGGGCGGAGTGGCCGCCGTGCACCGCCTGTTCGCCGGCGTGTGCGTGGTGGGCAAGTCCATGCTCTTGCGCCGCAGCACTCTGCGCCAGATCGGCGGATTCGAGTTCCTGGCTCAGTTCCTGGCCGAGGACCAGGTGTGTGGGCAGGAGGTGGCACGTCGAGGGTACCGCATCGCCCTGTCCTCCCGGCCGATCGATAACGTCACGGGCGGGCCGTCGTTGCGCCAGGTGGCGGCCCGTTACCTGCGCTGGGGCAAGATTCGTCGCCGCATCTCCCCGGCCGGGTTCGCCGGCGAGCTGCTGCTCAACCCGGTGGCGGTGGCCGCCGTGGGCGCCGTCGCCCTGGGGGCAGGAGTTTCCCTCGTCTTCCTTCCCATCGCATGGGTGACCTCGATGGGGCTCAACACGCTGGCCGAACGCTCCCTGGGGGTGCGGCGCTCGCTGGGGGAGCGGGCAGCCCTGACGTTGCTGGCCGATCTGCTGGCGGCGGCGGTGTGGCCGGTGGCGCTGCTGGCCCGTACGGTGAGCTGGCGGGGCAACGCCCTGCGCATCGGCCCCCGCACCCGCTTGCTGGCAAGCGGCGAGCTCGAGGCACTGCCGGAGCTGCAGGAAGCGTCCGAGACCTCCTGACCTTCGCCCATTCCGACTCATTCCCTGGAACCCCCGTTCAGCGGCCGGGACGGCGGTGGTGAGGCGTACAATGAAACGAACGCAGGCCCGGGGGGGATAGATCGAGGCATGAGAGTCCTGCTGGTCAAGCCGCAGGCCCGGCTGGGGCCGATTCTCGGATTGCAGCGATTTCAGCTGCTGGAGCCGCTGGAGCTGGGCTACCTGGCGGCGGCGCTGGACAGTGTGCACCAGGTGCGGGTGGCCGATCTGCGGCTGGCCCGCCACCCCGGGCGGGCCTTTGCCGCCGCCCTGCGACAGTTCAGCCCGCAGGTGGTCGGGCTTTCTGGGTACAGCCACGAGGCGACGATCACCAAGGAGCTGGCACGACTGACCAAGGCCGCACTCCCCTCGACCCGAGTCGTGGTGGGAGGCCACCACGCCACCGTCGCTCCCGACGATCTGGCCACCGAGCACGTGGATGCGGTGGTGCGCGGCGAAGGGTGCGAGCCCTTTCGCCTGGTTGTCGATCGCATCGCTGCCGGTGAGCCGCTGACGGGGATCGCCAACGTGGTGGTCCCCGGGCACGACGACGGGCGTGGCGGGCAGTGGCCGCGTTTCCCGGATCCCGCGACGCTGCCGCGGCCTCGTCGCGATCTGTGGGACTGGCGAGTCTATCGGTCGGTGTGGTTGGAGCAAACACCGCAGCCGTGGCGGAGCATCGTGCCGCCAGTGGCGCAGGTGCGGAGCTCCTTCGGGTGTCGTATGAAGTGCAGCTTCTGCATCGTGCCGTTCCTGTGCGGCGGCCAGCACCTGCCGCGCCCGGTGGAGGCAGTGGCGGAGGAGATCGCCAGCCTGCCCGCCCGCCACGTCTATTTTTCCGATGATGAAAACTTCATCGACGAGGAGTTCGCCGCCGCCCTGGCCGACGAGCTGGAGCGCCGGGGGGTGCACAAGCGCTACTTCGCCTGGGTCCGCTCCACCACCGTGCTGCGCTCGCCCGAGCTGCTGCGGCGCTGGCGGCAGATCGGCCTGGATGGCGTGTTTATCGGTTTCGAGTTCACCCGCGACGAGGAACTGCGCCAGGTGGCCAAGGGCGGCACGGTGGCGATGAACGAGCGAGCACTGGATCTGCTGCGGGGCATGGGGGTGGCGGTCCACGCGGCGTTCATGCTCCTGCCCGAGTACTGCGAGGCCGATTTCGAACGGCTGCGGCGCTACCTGGCGGAGTTACCGCCGGTGCAGTGCTCGTTCACGGTGTGCACCCCCTCCCCTGGTACCCCGGATTACGAGGCCATGAAGCCGCGCATCTGGGTACCCAACCCCTACGATCTCCACGACTGCATGCACCCGCTGACCCCCACGCGCCTGCCGCTGCGCCGTTTCTGCCAGCTCTACGCCGAGCTGGTCGCCGAGGGAGTGGCGAAGACGCCGCTGCGCGCCGCCCGGCGTCCCATCCCGCCCCTGGAGCTGCTGCGGGTGACCCTGGCGAGTCGGGCCTACGCCAGGGCCTACCGCAGCATGTACCGGGACTATCCGCGGGAGCTGTGGGACACTGTGGGTGCCTGACATAGTCTTGAATCAGGGATGATAAAGATCTGTAAATTGACACAAGAGAAATGAAGTGGCACACTCTGTGACGAGCGGCTATGTCCACCTTCAACCCCAAGGCCTGGCTGCTGTACGGTGCCACCGGCTACACCGGGCGCCTGGTGGCGGAGGAGGCGGTGGCTCGCGGGCTCGCGCCCATCCTGGCGGGCCGCAACGCCGGGGCGCTGGCTGCCATGGGGCGGGAGCTGGGCCTGCCGACCCGGGTGTTTCCGCTCGAGGATCCGACAGCGGTACGCGATGGGCTCGACAGTGTGGAGGCGGTGCTGCACTGCGCCGGCCCCTTCGTGTGGACCAGCCGCCCCATGGTGGACGCCTGCCTCGCCGCGAGGGTGCACTACCTGGATGTGACTGGCGAGGTCCCGGTGTTCGAGGCGGTGCTGGGGCGGGGGGACGAGGCGCGACAGGCCGGCGTGGTCCTGATCCCTGGCGTGGGGTTCGATGTGGTCCCCACCGACTGCCTGGCGGCGCGCCTGGCGGCTGCCCTGCCAGGGGCCGAGCGGCTGGAGCTGGCCTTCGCCGGCAGCCGGGGCGGCTGGAGCGCCGGAACCATGAAGACCATGATCGAGCTGCTGCCCCGCGGCGGCGCCGAGCGGCGCGGCGGTCGCATCGTGCCCGTGCGACCGGCGGCGTTCAAGCGTCGAATCAGTTTTTCCCATCGGCGCCTGGTGGGAGTCAGCATCCCCTGGGGAGACGTGTCGACGGCGTTTCACACCACCGGCATCCCTGCGGTGCGGGTGTACCTGGGTTTGCCGTCAGCGGCGGCGCGGCGCCTGCGGCGGCTGGCCCGGTTTGCCCCCCTGCTGCGCCTCACCGCGGTGCGGCGCGCCGCGCAGTGGTTCATCGGCCGGACGGTGCAGGGTCCTGACCGGGAGGCGCGGGCGACGGGGCGCTCCTACGTCTGGGGGGAGGCGCGGCGCGGAGATGGAAGCTGGGTGCAGGGGCGGCTGGTGGCCCCCGAGGGCTACGCGTTCACCGCTGTCGCCGCGGTGGAGTGTCTCAGCCGGGTGCTGGCCGGCGCCGTGGCGCCGGGGGCGTGGACGCCGGCGCGGGCCTTCGGGGCCTCCCTGGTGGAGGACCTGCCCGGGGTGGAGGTGGAACCGCTGACCGTGTGGGGTGGCGGCGCTCCTTCAGCTTCATGAGATTTGACTCCGACTGAAGGGCCGTGATGCGCCGTTCGCCTCCGGTTGCCAGCACGTGGGGCGGTGGGGGGCGATCGGGCTACTATGAGGGAGATGAAGAATGAAGGCGTCCGGCCGGCCGAGGGGGGCGTCGACGGTGGGCGCGGCGAGGGGCGCCGGGTCAGCGGGCAGACGTCGCGAATCGCCCTCGCGCTCCTGCCTCTGCTCGCGATTGTCTCGGCCGCCGGGGCGCCGCCAGCAGCGCCAGGTGTGTCCGCCGAGCGGTTGCGTCAGCACGTCACCGTGCTGGGCAGCGACGCCTTCGCCGGGCGGGCAGCGGGAACGCGCGGTGGTGCACTGACCGAAGCGTACGTGGCGGGGCAGCTGGCGGCCAGCGGTGTCGCCGGGCTGGCCAAGGACGGCGGGTACCTGCAGGCGGTGCCCATGCACGGCAGCGTGCCGCTGCCGGAGAGCGAGCTGTTGCTGATCTCACCCTGCCACAGCGGGGCGCTGTCCCTGGGGGACGAGTACCTCCTCTTCACGAGCGGCGACGCCACCCTGCTGCCGCAGCCGGTGGAGGTGGTGTTTGCGGGCCATGGCGTCGTCGCCCCGGAGTGGGGGCAGGACGACTACGCCGGTCTGTCGGTACGCGGCAAGGT
>JABRVY010000510.1:0-2775 GCA_039961755.1 Acidobacteriota bacterium
CGACGCCGGGGCCATCGACCGCCCCGCCGCCGCCCGGGTGCTGGCGCAGCTCGACGAGGTGCGGGCCATGCTGTGGCGGATGACCCACCCCCGCTGACACCGACACGGTCACGGTCACGGTCGCCGACACGGGTACTGTTCTGGCCGTGGTAAGCCCGCACCGACCGTGAGGGCGGGCCGGAGGCCCGCGCACCCAGGGGACGGACACGGTCACGGTTACCGGCTCGGCTCCACCCGCACCGGCAGGGGGCGCGTGGGCGTGAGGGCCTCCGCAGTGACGGCAATCTCCACCGCGACGACGGCCACCCCCGCGGCGGCGGCGAGGTCGAGAGCGGCGGCATACGCGGGGTCCACCCGAGCCGCCGCGGCCACCGCCGTCGCGTCGCCCCGCTGCACCACGTACACCAGGGCCGCCCGCTGCCCCCCCCGGGCAAGCTGCACCAGTTCCTCCAGGTGCCGGGCGCCGCGGGTGGTGCGGGCGTCGGGGAAGAGGGCAACACCCCTTTCCACCCAGGTGACGTTCTTCACCTCCACCCAGTAAGGCCCCCGCCAATCCTCCAGCCGCAGGTCCAGCCGGCTGCGGCCCGCGGTTCGCACCTCCCGCTGCGCCGTCCACGGGCTCTCCAGGCCAGGCAGGGTGAGCACCCCCTCCCGGAGGGCCTCCAGCGCCAGGCCGTTGGCCCGGGCGGTGTTGACCCCGACCGGGACACCCCCCTCGATCACCTGCTCCAGGGTCCAGGCCAGGCGGCGATGCGCACCCGTCGCCCGGGAAAGCCAGCACAGGCTTCCCGGCGAGGAGCACCCCGCCATGGAGCCCGAGTTGGGGACGTGGGCGACGACGACCTCCCCGCCGGGGAGCTCCACGTCGGCCAGGAAGCGCTGGTACCGCCGCCGCAAGACGCCGGGCACGAGCGGTGAGGGGTAGCGCACCGCCCGAGTCTATCTCGGCCGCCCTGCGGCAGCGGCGAACATCCCGAGGTTCTGCAAGGGATGGCGGCCCAGGAGGACGCTCCAGGCCAGCGCCCCCAGGGCGCCGTGCGCCAGGCCCAGCACCCACAGGTTGGGGTGGCGACGGTAACCCCAGGTGAAGAGCAGGCCCGCCGGCAAGGTCAGCGCCACCAGGGGCCAGTCGGGGGCGTGGGAGGCGGCGAACAGGGTGGCCGCCAGGGCCATCGCCCGGGGGCCGCCCAGCCACCGCTCCAGGTTGCGGAAGACCATGGCGTTCAGGAAGAACTGCTGCACCGTCCCCCACAGGGGGTAGCCCAGCAGCGTCCAGGCCTCAGCGGGGAGGGGAAAGTGCCCCAGCCACCACCCCACCGCGATCATCACCGCGGCGAGCGGCACCACGACCGGCGCCAGCAGACGCGCTGCCGCTCCCGCATTGTCCCGGCGAAATCCCCACGCCCGCGACAAGTTCGGTTGCCCCAGCAGACGCCACGCCAGGCAGCCACCCCACAGCACGGCGCCACTCCCCATCACCAGCGCCCTGCCCCACCCCGCCGCATCGGTGACCACGTTGGCGGCGCCCAGCAGCAGTGCCAGTCCCACCTCCAGCTTGCCCCAAGGGTCCACGGCGGCATGATAGGCGCGCTCCAGACCTGTAAGGAGAGATCGAGTTCAGCACAACCTGTTGTATCATGATCGCGCAGTTCATTTGGAAAGGAGCCGGCCACCATGACCGCTCTCCCTTCACCATCGCCCAGAGAGTGGACGACACTGCACGTCATCTGCGCCGCCTTTGTGCTCGCCACACTGATCTATGGTGGGGTGGGCTGGTTCGTGGTGACCTCCAGCACCGTCGAGCTGCCCTCCCCCGCCCGACCCCGAGGACTTGCCCTGGTGCTGGCCACGGCGGCAGCGCTGCTGCTGCTGGCCGCACCCCTGGCCCAGCGCCTGCTGGCGCAGGATCGGGAGGCCCGCCACTCCTCCATGCCAACGGTGCCCTTCGAGACCTACCGGCAAGCCGTCATCGTCGCCTTCGCGGTGCGGGAGGGAACCGCCATCCTCGGACTGGTGATCGCGCTCCTCCTGCGGGACATCCGCTGGGTACTGGGGCTGGGGGCCGCGGCGGTGCTGGCCATGCTGCTGGGCTGGCCCACCGAGGCGGGCTGGGAGCGCCTGAACAAGACCTAGGGCCGCCCCGCCCGACGAGCCGGGTGACGCACCTCGGGCCGCACCCGGATCACCCCGTCCTCGTCCCGGATTGTCACCGCCGCCCCGGCCGGCTTCTCCTCCCCCAGCTCGTCGTACAGGCCGAAGTTCCCCTCGGCGCCGCGCTGGCGTCCGGGGGGCAGCTCGCACCCGGCGGTGGAGCAGCGGCACGCCTCCCCCCTGCCGGGCCACTGACGGAGGACCAGGGCCGAGTCACGCACCCTGGGATCGTGGCCAGCCACCGCCGCGGCCAGGATCAGGGAAAGCACCCCGCAGCGACCCCGCCCGCGGTATCGGCGACAGGCCCGCGGTCTCACATCTATAAGGTAATGATGTGGCGGCTGGCCTATCCAGCGAGCTGGGCGCTCAAGAAACGCTCCTCTCAGGCCCTCAGCCACACCTCCCAGCCCTCTCCGGTGGGCCGGGCGTACACCTCGTACCCCCTGGCCCTGACGGCGTCGATCAGCGGGGCGGGGTGGAAGGGTGCCCGCAGCAGCACCACCTCGCCGGGGGCGGCGGCTCCCAGCCGCTCGCTCACCACCGCCACGGGAGTGCGACCGCTGGCCAGCACCTCCTCGGCGGACAGAATGGCGGTGGGGTGGCGCCCACCACCCAGGCGGGGGG
>JABRVY010000511.1:0-5636 GCA_039961755.1 Acidobacteriota bacterium
GATCCTGGCGGTGCTGGGGCTGTTCGTGGCGGGGGGGTGGCTGCTGGGAGGGGTCAACGTGTCGGAGGCGCGTCACGGTCACGTGAACGCGGGTGTATGATACAAGCCGCATTGCCCGGGCCGGCGCGGCCTGGCCGTGGTGGGCCGGCAGTGCATACCGTCCAAGGAGGGGAAGGAGGAGGTTACCGTGGAGGCCAAGACCGTAGTCCTGCTGGTTCCGGTGGTGGCGATCCTGGCGCTCGTGTACGCGTACATGCGCGCCGCCTGGGTGAAGAGACAGGACCCGGGCAACGAACGCATGCGCCTCATCGGCGGATGGATCGCCGACGGCGCCATGGCGTTCCTGAAGCGCGAGTACCGCTTCCTGGTGTGGTTCGTGATCGTGGTGGCCGTGCTGCTGGGCGTTTCCAACTATTTCGTCTCGGAGGACACGACGGCGCTGATCACCCTGTCCTTCGTGCTGGGCGCCCTGTGCTCGGCGCTGGCCGGCTACTTCGGCATGAAGACCGCCACCGGCGCCAACACCCGCACCGCCAGTGCAGCGCGCACGGGCCTCAATGACGCGCTGAAGGTGGCGTTCGCCGGCGGCTCGGTGATGGGACTCTCGGTGGTGGGGCTGGCCCTCCTCGGTCTGGGGGGGTTGTTCCTGCTATACACGTCCATGAATCCCGAGTCCCTCACCCAGGAAAAGGTGATGATGCTGGTGCTCAACAACCTCTCCGGGTTTTCCCTGGGAGCCTCGTCGATTGCCCTGTTTGCCCGTGTGGGCGGCGGCATCTACACCAAGGCGGCGGACGTGGGTGCTGACCTCGTTGGCAAGGTGGAGGCGGGGATCCCTGAGGATCACCCCCTCAACCCGGCCACGATCGCCGACAACGTCGGCGACAACGTGGGCGACGTGGCCGGCATGGGCGCGGATCTCTTCGAGTCGTACGTGGGAGCCATGATCTCCGCCATGATCCTGGGGGTAGCCTGGGTGCAGGGGCTGTCTGCCATCAACCCGGGGCTGGGCCTGAACGCCGTCTACCTGCCCCTGGTCATCGCCCTCATCGGGATCGTCTCCTCGATCATCGGCTTCTTCTTCGTGCGGGTGGAGGAGGGGGGGAACCCCCAGGCCGGACTGAACCGGGGCACTTTCGTTGCCGGAGTCTTGATGCTGATCGCCACCATCTTCGCCATCAAGGCGATGATCCCGGCGGGTGGCGTGGAGGTGAAGGACATCATCACCGGCCAGGTGAACACCCACCAGTGGTGGGGCGTGATGCTGGCGGTGGTGGGCGGATTGATCTCCGGTATCGCCGTGGGGATGATCACCGAGTACTACACCGCCACCTTCAAGAATCCGGTGCAGACCATCGTCGAGGCCGCCAAGACCGGCCCGGCCACCACCATCATCCAGGGCATCGCGGTGGGGATGAACTCGACAACCTTCCCCGTCTTGGTGATTGGCGCGGCGATTCTGATCGCCTACGCCTTCGCCGGCCTGTACGGCATCGCCCTGGCCGGCGTGGGGATGCTCTCCACCCTGGCGATTCAACTGGCCACCGACGCCTACGGCCCCATCGCCGACAACGCTGGCGGCGTGGCGGAGATGTCCCGCCTGGGTCGAGACATCCGCGCCCGCACCGACAAGCTGGACGCGGTGGGCAACACCACCGCGGCCATCGGCAAGGGGTTCGCCATCGGCTCGGCGGCGCTCACCGCCCTCGCGCTCACCGCGGCCTACATCACCAAGATGGGCGGCAAGGTGGAGATGGATGCCGCCAACCCCTACGTGCTGGTGGGGTTGCTCATCGGCTGCATGTTGCCGTTCCGCTTCTCGGCCATGGCCATGGTGGCGGTGGGCAAGGCCGCCCAGGACATGATCCAGGAGGTGCGGCGGCAGTTCCGGGAGATCCCCGAGCTGAAGCCGGCCCTGCTGGCCGCGGAAAGGGCCGAGTCGGAGGAGCGCGAACCCACCGAGGAGGAGCAGAAGATCATCCGCGCCGCCGACGGCAAGGCCGAATACGCCCACTGCGTGGACATCGCCACCGCCGCGGCGATCAAGAAGATGGTGGCGCCGGGCCTGATGGCCCTCATCGTGCCGCTGCTGGTGGGCATCTACTCCCCCCACATGCTGGGTGGCCTGCTGGTGGGGGTGACCATTTCGGGGGTCTGCCTGGCCATCTTCCAGGCCAACGCCGGCGGCGCCTGGGACAACTCCAAGAAACAGGTCAAGGAGCAGGGCCACAAGGTCTACGGCGACGCCTACGACGCGCTGCACAAGGCCACGGTCACCGGCGACACGGTGGGCGACCCCTTCAAGGACACTTCGGGTCCTTCGCTCAACATCCTCATCAAGTTGATCAGCGTCGTCGCCATGATCCTGGCGCCGATCTTCTACGCCATTCACTTCGGTTAGACAGGACCATACTTACCGGGGTGGCGGGCGCCGGGCAACCCGGCGCCCGCCGCTGCATTTACATGACCTCCAGCAGGTGAAGCTTTTCCAGGCGTTCGCGCAGCTCGCAGGGAATGGGGAGGGAGCGCCCCAGGGCGTAGTCGTAGTAGACCTGCACCGTCTCCGCTTCCGCCGCCACGCGCTCCCGCGCCTGGATACCGTACTCCAGGGTGAAACTGCGGGTGCCCACCTTCTTCACCGCCACCCCGACGGTGACCTCGTCGTGCAGGAGGAGGGGTGACTTGAACTCGATGCTGGCGCGGGCGACGATGAAGGGGAAATCCCGGGCGGTTTCGGCGGGTCGCACCTTCTCGTGCCACATGCGGGTGCGAGCCACCTCCAGGAAGGTGAGGTAGGCGGCGTTGTTGACGTGGTTCATGGCGTCCACGTCGGCATAGCGGATCTGCACGGGGTAATTGGCGGGGTAGAACTTGGGAATTACCCCGCCGGGGAACAGGTCGTTTGGGATGATCTTGACCATGCTTCCATCATATGAAATGCGGCTCGTTTCCGGTAGAGGGCGCCCCGCCACCCCCTGCGCCAGCCGGCCGCTGATGGGGTGGCGAGGTCGGGGAGAAGCCGCTCTTTCTGGCAAAACAGTTGGGCCAGACTCGTAGGCTGGGCGGCAGGGTTTGTGTACAATCGGTCCGGCGATGGGGTTCGCCCAGACTGCCCGCCCGGGCTGATGGCCCCTACTTTCGGGAGATGGAGTGATGAGCGAACCCGATCGGTCCTGGCACAACCGCACGGTCCTCGGCTATTCCCTGGCCAGCCTGCTTTCGGACGCCAGCCACGAGATGGCCACCGCCGTGCTCCCGCTGTTTCTCAAGAACCTCGGTTTCGGCGCCTCGGTTCTGGGGTTGATCGAGGGGGTGGCCGACGTGGTCAACTCCGCCGCCAAATGGGTGGCGGGTTCCCTCGGCCAGCGAACCCGGCGCAAGAAGATGCTGACGGCGGCGGCGTATGCCGTCACCACCGCCTGCATGGGGGCGTTCGCCTTCGTCACGCGGGTGGTTCCCTTCTTGTTCCTGCGCTGTGTGGCGTGGGCCGCCCGGGGTTTTCGGGGCCCCCTGCGCGACTCCCTCGTTGCCGCCTCCACCGACCCCGCCCATTACGGCAAGGCCTACGGCCTGGAACGGGCCGGCGACATGGCCGGGGCGGTGATCGGACCCCTGGCGGCGGTGGCGCTGCTGGCGGCGGGGACCAGTCTGCAAGGGATTTTCCTGTGGACGCTGGTGCCGGGGCTCGCCGCGGCACTGGCGGTGGTGCTGCTGGTGCGGGAGCAGGCAGTCGACGCAATAGCACTGCGACAGAGGCCGCTGCGCCCGAGCCTTCCCCCCCGCTACTGGGCCTTTTTGGGCGCCGTGCTGCTCTTCGGCATGGGCGACTTCTCACGCACATTCCTGATCTTCGAGGCGGCGGGGCGGCTGCCGGCCAGCGCGACTGGCGCGCTGCTGTCGATCCCGGTGCTGCTGTACGTGGGCCACAATCTGGTCAGTGGTCTGTCGACGGTCCCGGCGGGTGCTCTCACCGATCGCTGGTCCTACGGCCGCACCCTGCTGCTGGGGTACGGCCTGGGCTGCGCCTTCAACCTGGGACTCGCGTTTCTCCCCGCCGGGATGGGGTGGCTGGTGCCCCTGTTCGTGATGAGCGGGGTGTACATCGCCATCGAGGAAACCGTCGAGAAGGCGACGGCGGCTCGGATGATCCCGGAGGTGGCCAGAACCTATGCCCTTGGCATGCTGGCGACCGCCAACGCCGTGGGAGACCTGGTGTCCTCGGTCTTGACCGGATTCTTGCTCGATCATCTGGGACGGGCCTGGGCCTATGGTACGGCGGGGGTCTTCTCGGCTGCGGGTTTCCTGGCTCTGGCGCTGGTCATCTGGCGCTCATCCGAGGCCGATCTGGGTGGTTCTGAGGGCCAGCCCATCCAACCCCGTTAGGAAGTGGCGGCTGCCTCTGGAGGCGAGGGTGGCAAGAGAGCGAGCATCTCATGGTCAGCACGAGCGAGCGTTCAGCGTTTCCGAGGTACATCCTCGACGCGACGCCGGAACAGTGCAGAGTGCTGGCGGATGGCTTCCTGGAGTTGCGGCGGAAGCTGCTGGAGGGTCTCGAGAAGCTCGGGGTGACGGGTGGCGGGGCGGAGATCAGCGCCGTGCGAGCACTCCAGGTGCGGCTCATGTCGGCGGACATCGCCCTGGAGGAGCTGGAGGAGTCGTCGCTCAAGGGATACGGCGAGCTGTCCGAGGAGGCACGTCGGGCGCTGGAGGAAGTGGTCTCGGATCTGGGGGCCAAGCTCGGTGAAATGATCGCGTTCCTGGACGAGGCGCGGGGCCGCCCCCACGCGCCGGGTAAGCGTGCTCGGCCTCGATCACCGCGGAGATGGTCGGCCCGCCTGCTGGATGGATGCCTGTGGGGTTCCCTGGCGGTGCAGGCGACTGCTGGTGGGACGGCGACCGGGGTCGGGCAGGGCGTTCTTTCTGCGCCTCCTCCGTTCGGCAGAAAAACGCTGCAGCAGGAGAGTAGTGGGCAGTTGAATCAGAAACGGAGGGCGTCAATGGCGATCGCGATCTCTCTTCCTGACCAGCCAACGATCAGTATCGAGCACGTGGTGTTGGACTTCACGGGCACCCTATCGGCGCGGGGTCGACTGCTACCCGGCGTTGCCAAGCGCCTCGCGACTCTCGCCTCGTTCGTGCGCATCGTGGTGATGACTGCCGATACCCGGGGAACGGCGGCGGTTGAACTGGCAGGCCTGCCTGTGGAGGTGCGCTTCATCGCCACCGGGAGAGAGAAGGCCGAACTGGTGCAGGAGCTCGGCCCCGCCCGCGTGGTGGCCATCGGCAACGGTCGCAACGACGTGCCGATGGTGCAGCTGGCAGCCATCGGGATCGCGGTGCTGGGCAAGGAGGGGACGGCCGGTGAGCTGATTCGGGTGGCCGACGTGGTCGTACCGGACATCGGTGCGGCGCTCGACATGCTGCTCGACCCCCCCTCCCTCGTCGCCACGCTGAGGGACTGATTTTCGCCGGCCGCCATTCCGCAGGGTCACGGATCGCTAGCCTCGCCTCGTCGCGACGCCCCCCGAGTCGATGTTCGAGGTGCGAAGCCCATGGCCGCCGGTTGCCGGACCCTGACCGAGGACCTGGCGCTCTTGTCGCCTTCGCGGGGGCCGGGAGGGCGGGTGGCCGGGGTG
>JABRVY010000512.1:0-1604 GCA_039961755.1 Acidobacteriota bacterium
GCGCGGGCATCGTGAAAATCGCCGGCGATGAGGTCACCGTGGTAGGGCGCGAGGAGGGGCTGAACGCTGACTCCTGCATCTACTCTCTGTGGCCCCGCCGCGACGGCGTGATGCTGGCGGCGGGATACCGGGGGGAGGTGTGGGTCATCCGGGGAGAGCGGGTGAGCCGGCACCCCGCCTCCCCCATCCCGCTGCCCACGGCGCTGCTGGAGGACCGTTCGGGGGGGGTGTGGGTGGCCACCCGACACAGTGGGGTGCACCGCATCGAGGGTGGTCCGCGACGCACGTTCACCACCGCCGACGGGCTGCCCGCCAACGAAGTGGCCGCGCTCATCGAGGATGAGGACGGCAGCCTGCTGGTGGGCACCGGCCAGGGGGTTGGCGTCATCCGTGGCGAGCGGGCCTTTCCCCTGACCACCACGGGCGATCCCATGCTTCGGGCGGTGCGGGCTCTCCTGCGGGAGGGCCCGCGGCTGTGGATTGGCAGCTACGGGGACGGTCTGGCGGTGGTGGAGCAGGGGAGGCTGTTCCGTTTCACCCCGCAGCACGGCCTGCCCGAGGGGGTGGTGTCGTTCCTGTACCGCGACGAGGCGGGGTTCCTGTGGTGGACCGGCAACCGGGGCGTGCACCGCGCCCGGGTGCGGGAGCTGGTGGAGGTGGCGCGGGGGGTGCGGCGGGCCGCCATCGTTCGCTCCTTCGGGGAAGAGGACGGGCTGGCCACCGCCGAAACCAACGGCGGGTTCTCGCCGGCGGGCTGGGTGTGCCGCAACGGCCGGCTGCTCGTCCCCACCCCGCGCGGGATCGCCGAGGTGGACCCGCGCCGGTTGGCAGCTACCCCCTCTCCCCCCCTTCCGCGACTGGTGGAGGTCCTGCTGGACGGGGTCCCGGCCGCGGTTGTCGGCGGGGAGGTGAGAATCCCGCCGGGCACGCGGCGGGTTCAGGTGAGCGTGGTGGCGCCGACCTTTCGCGCCCCGGAGCGGTTGCGCCACTTCAAGCGCCTGCAGGGGTTCGACGATGACTGGATCGACGGGGGCAACAGCCCGATTTCGACGTTTACCGGGCTGCCCCCCGGTCGCTACGTGTTCCAGGCTCGCACCGCCAACGAAGTGGGGGAGGCAAGTCCCGAGGTGAGCCTGGTCACGTTGCGGGCGCTGCCGTACTTTTACCAGCGACGAGATGTGCGCGTGGCAGCCGTCGTGGCACTGGGCCTGTTTTTTGCCGCGGCAGTGGCCGGTCGCACGGCGTCGTTGCGGCGCCGGGCGCGCCAGCTGGAGCGCCAGGTGGCCCAACGCACCGAGGAGCTGCGCGTCGCCAACGCCCGCCTGGAGCAACTGGCCAGCACCGACGAGCTCACCGGGCTGGCCAACCTGCGCACCTTCCGCGAGCGGCTGGAGGCGGTGTGGGCGGCGGCGCGGCGGGAGGGTGGCCCGGTTTCCCTCATCATGCTGGATGTGGATCACTTCAAGGCGTACAACGACACCTTCGGCCACCCGGCGGGCGACCTCTGCCTGCGCCGCATCGGCGCGCAGCTGGCCGCCTCCCTGTATCAGGCCAGCGATCTGGCGGCACGCCACGGCGGAGAGGAGTTCGCCATTCTCCTGCCC
>JABRVY010000513.1:0-6123 GCA_039961755.1 Acidobacteriota bacterium
GCCCCCCACCGCCCGACCGCTCCCAGGGGTACGTCTGGGCCCTGGACCCCAACTACGAGATCTACATGGCCTCCCTGGACGACCTGACGCCCATCCCCCTCACCGCCACTCCCGGCTACGACGCCGAAGCCACCATCTCACCGCGGGGGGACCGCATCGTCTTCACCTCGGTGCGGGACGGTGACCTGGAGCTGTACACCATGAAGCTGGACGGCAGCGACGTGCGGCGCATCACCCACACCCCCGGCTACGACGGTGGCGCCTTCTTCTCCCCCGACGGCAGCAAGATCGTCTGGCGCGCCTCTCGCCCCCAGGGCGACGAGCTGGAGGACTACCGGCGCCTGCTCGCCCAGGGCCTCATTCGCCCCTCCAGGCTGGAGATCTTCGTGGCGAACGCCGATGGCTCCAACGTCCGCCAGCTCACCGCCAACGGCATGGCCAACTTCGCGCCCTTTTTCCATCCCTCGGGGGACAAGGTCATCTTCTGCTCCAACCTGGCCGCGCCCGGCAGCCGCAACTTCGACCTCTTCCTGGTGGACCTGAACGGCGAGAACCTGGAACGGGTCACATACTTCGAGGACTTCGACGGCTTCCCCATGTTTTCCCCCGACGGCACGACGCTGGTGTTCGGCTCCAACCGTTTCAACTCCCGACCCGGGGAGACCAACGTTTTCCTCGCCGACTGGGTGGAGTAGCGGCTTTCCTGCCCCTCGAAGGCGGTCCTGCGCTCCGCCGGCTGGCGATTGTCGGAGGGATGATTGCCGTCTTCACCTGGCACCGACTCTGCGGGCGGGGCTCCCCTCGGGACAGGGGTTGATCTCCATCGCCATCCTGCGGGCGGTGCCCATGAATCCGCCGGGGGGGCCGCCCTGGCGGCCCGCCCCGGCGAGCAAGGTGGAGGAAGCGATGTCCGCTACGGCGCGTACGTCGTGGCGTAGGCGTAGTTGTCGGCGTTGCGCAGGGCGTCGTAAGGCCGCGTCGACGCCAGGTTGAGGCAGTTGCTGTAGCCGTAGGTGACGTCGTCGGCGCCCGCCACGGTGTTCCAGTGGAACGACTCGTGGGCGATGGTGTGGGCCATCCCGGAGGCGCTCTGGTTCCAGAAGGCGGCACAGATGTAGATGCGGTTGGAGGTAGTCTTGTAGGTGTAGGCGATGTAGTTGGGCTGACAGTAGGGGGCGTAGGAGCCGCAGTAGTAGTCCACGGTCAGGCCGAGGCGATTGTACGAGTTGGCGAAGCGACCACGGACCGTGGACACGTACGACGAGGTGGTGCCGAACCAGGTGCGGTAGAAAGTGTTGTAGCTGGGGATGGCGTTGTAAGCGCGGGCGGCGCGGGAGCGGGCGGTGGACTGGGCGGAGGTCAGCGTCGAGGTGTTGGAACACCCGTAGAAGGCCATGGCGCCCGCCACCAGCTCCTCCTCGTCCACAGGCTGGATGGGCGCATCGCCCTCGATGGTCACCGCCGCCAGCGGGGCCACCACCAGCTCACCGGCGAGCTCGGCAGAGTCAACCGCCTCCGCGACTCCCCGTCGATACCCTTCGTCCAGTTCCCCCTCGCTGTTCAGCGCGGCCACCGGCAGACGCCGCTCGGAACCCCGGAACACCTGCAGGAACCCGGTGAACTGCACCGTGTAGGTGCCGCCCCGGCGCAGGTCATAGGCGGCCGCCAGGTCGACGACGGCCGACACCGACTCCCCGGCGCCCAGCCGCACCCAGTCCTCCGCTGCCGGCCCCAGGCGCAGGGCCATGATCCCCAGGTACGGGATGGGCTCGCCGTCGCGGGTGACCCGCAGCAGGTCGCGCTCGAACCCCCGCAAGGGAGTCTCGTAGGCCAGCACGAACACGTCGTCCTTCCCGGTATTGCTCAGGGTGAACCGGAACAGCACCTCCTCCCCGGCGGTCACACTCCCCGCCAGGGGAACAAGTTCGCTCCTCAGTTGGCCGGCCGTGGCCGCCGACGCCAGTGCCAGCGCCGCCACCACCACCAGAACCAGGAAACTACGCCGATCTTGCTGCAAGGACATGCACTTTCCTCCTCTTCGTCGGGCTTTCCTGCCATGCTCGAGCCTTGCCCGGCGTGGCGTTTCGACAGGTGCGCGGGTAACCTCTCCACCTGAGCTGCTGCTCCAACGGAGGACCTCGGGGCACGCTTCCACTCCCTTTCCGGCGGGTGACTCGCCCGGCCCTGCCTGCTGGCCCACCGCCCTTGGTTGATTACGTTGGTGCCGACCTTGGCAGCCTCGGGACGGCATGTCAAGAGCCTCACCGGGCGCGAGATACTCTTCCCTGGAACGACCGGAGCCACCGAGATTCTCTTGACTGCAACCCGCGGGTCAGGAATACTCCGGAAGAATATTCAACCTGTGGCGGAGGCGCGGCTTGGAGGCGGCACCCCGGAGCCGCGCCGGGTTTCTGGCACCGCCGCACAGCGAGGGCCGTGATGCAGGTGGATCAGGTGGATCTTTCCATTCTTCGCATCCTCCACGACAACGCCCGGGTGTCCTTGAGCGCCGTTGCCACCCGCATCGGCCTGGCGCTGGCCACCGTCCACCGGCGGGTGCAGCGCCTGCGCTCGGCGGGGGTCATCCGCGGCTTCTTCACCCGGGTGGAGCCGCAGGCCATGGGGTTTCTCCTCACCGCTTTCGTGCGCCTGCGGGTCAGCGATCGGGAAGGACTGGAGGAACGACTCGCCGGCCTGTCCCAGCTACCCGAAATCGAGGAGGTTCACCTCATCACCGGTGAGTGGGACGTGCTGATCAAGCTGCGGGCCCGCGATCCCTCCCACCTGCGCCGGTTGCTGGGGCGCATTCACAGCGCCGCGGGCACCCGACGGGCCACCACCGAGATGTGCCTGGCCACCCCCCTGGAGCGCTGCGCCCCCCTCCACGCCGCGCTGGTCAGAGGCGGCGCGGGAGGGGGAGAGGCAGCCGCGGGCTAGAAGTCGAAGTACAGCTCGATCTCGAAGGGGTGGGGACGATTGCGCACGCCGTAGTACTCGTCGAACTTGACGCGGATCCACTCGGCGATCTGTCCCTCGTCGAACACCTCGCCCGCCAGCAAGAACTCGTGGTCCCGCTCCAGCGCCTCCAGCGCCTCCCGGAGGGAGGCCGGCAAGGGCTTGACCGCCTTCCTCTGCGCCTCGCTCCAGGTGAAGATGTTGGCATCAATGGGCCCGAACCCCAGCTGACGAGGATCCAGCCGCTGGCGGATGCCGTCCAGCCCCGCCATGAGCTGCACCGCCAGCGCCAGGTAGACGTTGCAGGTGGCATCCGGGGGGCGGAACTCGAACCGGGCGGTATCGGGCTGATCGGCGTACTTGGGCACGCGGATGGCCGCCGAGCGGTTGCCCAGCGAGAAGAAACAGTTCACCGGCGCCTCGAAGCCGGGGACCAGGCGACGGTAGGAGTTGGTCGACGGGTTGGTGAACGCCAGCACCGCTGGCCCGTGGTGCAGCAAACCGCCGATATACCACAACGCCAGCTCGGACAGCTTGCCGTACCCCTCGGCGCTGTAGAAGGCGTTCTGCCCCCCGCGCCGCAGCTGCTGATGGAAGTGCATGCCGTTGCCGGCTTCGCCGTACAGCGGCTTGGGCATGAAGGTGACGGCCTGACCGCGGCGGTGGGCGACCATCTTGGCCACGTACTTGACGATCTGGGTGGCGTCGCCGGCCCGCAGCAGCGTCAAGAGGGGGGTCTCGATCTCGCACTGCCCCGGCCCCCCCACCTCGTGGTGGTGGTACTTGACCTCGATGCCGATCTTCTCCAGCTCCAGCGACATTTCACTGCGCAGGTTGTACAGCTGATCCTTGGGCGGGATGACGTGGTAGCCCCCATGAACCGGGATCAGATGCCCCAGTCCCCCGGTTGCCGACTGCCACAGCGCCTCTCGCGAGTCGACCCGGTAGGAGGCGCGGTTGACGCCGTTGTCAAAGCTCACCTGATCGAAGACGTAAAACTCGAACTCGGGTCCCCACCAGCTCTCGTCCGCCACCCCCAGCTCCCGCATGTACTCCTCGGCGCGGCGGGCGATGTTGCGAGGGTCGCGGGCAAAGGGCTGCTTGGTGTCGGCTTCGTAGGCGGAACAGATGAATGAGAAGCAATGCGAATCCCAGAAGGGGTCACGGAATCCGGTCGCCAGGTCGGGAAGGAGCACCATGTCGCCGGATTTCACCGACCGCAGACCCACCGAGGAGCCGTCGAAGCCGACGCCGTCCCGCATCAACTCGTCCTTGAACTGGCTGGCCGGGATGGTGACGTGGTGCCAGCGCCCCGCCAGGTCGGTGAACTTCAAGTCCACCATCTCCACCCCGGTGTCGACGATATGCCGTCTGGCCGCCTCGAAATCGCTGAACATGAAGCCCTCCCGCCGCCAATGATCGCCGGTGCCCGCGCCCCCGTCAAGAGAAAGAATTCACGAGTAGCATTGGCTCCTGCGGAATCGCCGCTCGGTTCCCCTCGTTGCCGCATCTGGGGCCCTCCAGCAGAGGTCGACGATCCCAGGCGCCACCCCAGGAGCGACCCATGTACCTCGAAGGCAAAAGAAACCGCCTGGCCCGCGAATCGAGTCCCTACCTCCGCCAGCACGCCGGCAACCCCGTCGACTGGTTCCCCTGGGGAGAGGAAGCGCTGGAGAAGGCCCGGCGGGAGGACAGACCCATCTTCCTGTCCATCGGCTACGCGGCGTGCCACTGGTGTCACGTGATGGAGCGGGAGTCGTTCGAGTCCACCGAGGTGGCGGCGTTCTTGAACCGTCACTTCGTTTCCATCAAGGTGGACCGCGAGGAGCGCCCCGACGTGGACGCGGTGTACATGGAGGCGGTGCAGGCCATGACCGGCTCGGGAGGCTGGCCCCTCACCGTCTTCCTCACCCCGACCCTCAAACCCTTTTTCGGGGGAACCTACTTCCCCCCGCAGCGCCGCTGGGGCCGACCATCGTTTCTGGAGCTGCTGGTGGCCGTGGTGGAGGCCTGGAGCACCCGCCGGGCCGATATCGAGAACCAGGCCGGCACCTTGCTCGACCACCTGGCCAGCGCCGGCCACCGGGACCACTCCGGCCCCCTGGATGCTCAAGCCACCCTCTTGGCGGCGGTGGCAGCGCTGGCGCGACGTTTCGACCCGGTGCACGGCGGCTTCGACGGCGCCCCCAAGTTTCCCGGCCCAGCGCGCCTCTCGCTGCTCTGTCACGCCGCCGCGCGGGGCGACGCCACGGCCGCGCGCATGCTCTCCGCTACCCTGGACGGCATGGCCCGGGGGGGGATGTACGACTGGGTGGGTGGGGGGTTCCACCGCTACAGCGTGGACGCCCAGTGGCTCGTCCCTCACTTCGAGAAGATGCTCTACGACAACGCCTTGCTGGCACGCCTGTACGGTGAAGCGGGCCTCGCTCTCGCGCGCCCGGCCTGGCTCGAGGTGGCCCGGGAAACGGCGGAGTACCTGGTGCGGGAGATGCAGGGTGCGGAGGGCGGGTTCTTCAGCTCCACCGACGCCGACAGCGAAGGTGAGGAGGGGAGGTACTTCACCTGGACCCCCGGGGACATCGCCGCAACCCTGGGTGAGGAGGAAGCGGCGGCCATCATCGCCGCCTGCGGCGTCACCCCCCACGGCAACTTCGAGCACGGCCGCACCATCCTGCGGCCGACCTCCGACCTGCTTGCCGTCGCCCGCTCGCTGAACGTGCCGCGCGAGGGACTCGGCGAGCTCCTGCAGAGGGCCCGCGTCAACCTGCGGGTCGCGCGCGCCCGCCGCGTTCCCCCGGCGCTGGACGACAAGCGCCTGGCCGGCTGGAACGGCATGGCGGTGTGGGCGCTGGCGTACCTGGGAGTGACTCTCGAGGAGCCTCGCTTCCTGGGCGCCGCCGCCCGCGCCGGCGAGTTTCTGCTCGCCCGCTGCGTCCGCCCCGGGCAGCCCGTCGTCCGCGCCTGGAAGGACGGCGTTTCCAGCGGCGCCGAGACCCTCGAGGACGTCGCCTGGGTGGCGGCGGGGCTCGCCGAGCTGTACCAGGCCGGCGGGGACACCCGTTACCTGGCGGCAGCCCGGCAGGTCCTGCGTGAGCGCGTGCCCCACTACCGGGGCCCCAACGGCGTCCTCTTCGAGACCCCCGACGACGGCGAGCCCCGCCGCCACCC
>JABRVY010000514.1:0-1576 GCA_039961755.1 Acidobacteriota bacterium
CCGGGGCGGGCCTGACCGGCGGCGGTACCTCGGGGAACGTCACCCTCTCCGTGGCCAGCGGCGGCATCACCAGCGCCATGATCCAGGATGGAACGGTGGCTGCCGCCGACCTGGCGAACGGGGCGGTGACCAGGGAGAAGTTGTCGGCCTCCGGCGGCTCCAACGGCCAGGTCCTGAAGCTCGCGGGCGGCGCCCTCGCCTGGGGCACCGACGAGCAGGGAGGCCTGACGTTGCCCTACAGCGGCAGCGGGATGAATTCCCCCCCCTTGGGGCTCTTCTCGGTGAGCAATGAGGGAAGTGGCTATGGCCTGCGTGGCAGTGGTGGTGTTGGCAGCTACGAGGGGTACGTCGGCTACTCGAGCGGCGGCGTCTTTGGAAGACACGTTTACCTGAACAACTGGGGGTACTTGGGAACGGTCGACCACGGTGTGCGGGGGAATTGCAGCTCGGCTAATTGCTTCGGTGTCCTGGGAGAAGGAGTGCGATCGGGTGTCCGCGGCAACAGTACCGACGGCGAGGGGGTGCACGGCAACAGCACCAACCGCGAGGGCGTCTTCGGCTACAGCCAGAATGGCTGGGGCGTCTTCGGCCAGGCGCCCAACAACGATGCCGTCCGGGGAGAGAGCGCCGCCAGCGCAAAGTCCGGCGTTTACGGTGGCAACTCCAGCTCCGGTGGCTATGGGGTGTTCGGCCGCAACAGCTCCAACGGCTTCTTCGGCTACCTGGGGGGTCCCGACTATCCGGTGTACGGGGAGAGGGGGAGTGGCAGCGACGGCGCCATCAAGGGCACCAGCACGGCCAGCCAAGGTACCGGCGTCAAGGGGGTCGCCGACAATGGCACCAACGCCTGGGGGGTGGCCGGGATCAGCGCCCAGGGGTATGGGGTGTATGGATCCTCGACCACCGGCAAGGCCGGCTTCTTCTCGGGCAACGTGCAGGTCACCGGCACCCTCTCCAAGGGCGGCGGTTCGTTCAAGATCGACCACCCCCTCGACCCCGAGCACAGGTACCTCTCCCACTCCTTCGTGGAGTCTCCGGACATGCTGAACGTCTACAACGGCAACGTCCGCCTAAACGAGCGAGGGGAGGCGTGGGTGGAGCTGCCCGACTGGTTCGAGGCCTTGAACCGCGACTTCCGCTACCAGCTCACGGCCATCGGCGCGCCGGGCCCCGACCTCTACATTGCCCAGGAGATCGCTGGCAACCGTTTCAAGATCGCCGGCGGTCGGCCGGGGATGAAGGTGTCCTGGCAGGTGACCGGCATCCGGCAGGACCCGTTCGCCAACGCCCACCGCATCCCGGTGGAGGAGGACAAGCCCGCCGACGAGCAGGGCACCTACCTCCACCCCGAGGCGTGGGGGCAGCCGGTGGAAATGGGCGTGGAGTGGCGGCGGGCTCCAGAGAAACTCCAGCAGCTGGGGCTCACCGCGCCGCCTCCCGAGCGCTAGCGGCGGAGGGAGGAGGCAGCATGGGCCACGGCGCGTCCTCCCCCACCGGGATGCGGTGGGCGTTGGCGAACGGGTCCTGCCGGATGCCGGTCACCTGCCAGGACACCTTCATTCCCGGCCGACCGCCG
>JABRVY010000515.1:0-5439 GCA_039961755.1 Acidobacteriota bacterium
CCTCCAGGTGGGCCCCCGCCTGGCCCTGCTGGTCACCGGGGACGAACTCGCCCCCCCGGGCCACCCCTTGGCGGCCGGGCAGCTGTACGACTCCAACGGCCCCATGCTGGGGGCCCTGGCGGCGGAGGCCCACCTGGAGGTGGAGGCGGCGCACCGGGTGGGGGACGAAGCGGCGGCGCTGCGGCAGGCTCTGGCGGAGCTGGCCAGCCGCTGCGACCTGCTGGTCACCTCCGGGGGCGTCTCGGAGGGGGAGCGGGATCTGCTCCCCTCCTTGCTGGCCGAGCTTGGAGCGGAGCTCGCCTTCCACAAGGTGGCCATGCAGCCCGCCAAACCCCTCCTGGTCGCCCGCCTGCACGGCACCTGGGTGGTGGGGCTGCCCGGCAACCCCGTCTCCGCCCTGGTGGGGTGGCGCCTGTTTGCCCGCCCCTTGGCCGAGGCCCTGGCCGGAGATCGCCACGCCTTTGCCGAGCATCCCCTACCCGCCACCCTCGTCGCTCCCCTGGCCAGCCCCGCCAAGCGTTTGCTCTTCCGCCCCGCCCGCCTGGAATGGACGGGCGTTCGCTGGGAGGTGGAGGTGATCCCCTGGCAGGGCTCCCACGACCTGGTCGCCGCCGCTTCCGCCAACGCCCTGGCCCGGCTGGAGCGGGGCCAGGGGGCCGCGGCGGGGGAGGTCATTGCGGCCTACCCCCTTCCCTGGCCTGAATGGAACACGGGCACCCCAGACCTCGATGGGTAACTCTCGCGACGATAACCTGTTGCCGCCCATGAGCGCGGCGGTAGTCACGGTGTCCGATCGCTGCGCCGCCGGCATCGCCCCCGACACCGCCGGGCCCGCCGTCGCCACCCTGCTGCGGCGGGCCGGGACGGAGGTGGTGTGGACCGGACTGGTCCCCGATGAGGTAGCGGTCATCGCCGAGCGGCTGGTGGCGTTGTGCCGGGAGGGGATCGACCTGGTCCTGACGGTGGGGGGCACGGGGCTGGGGCCGCGGGACGTCACCCCCGAGGCCACCCGGGGGGTGCTGGAGCGGGAGGCGCCGGGCCTGGCCGAGGCCATGCGACTGGGGTCCTCGGCCTCCACCCGTCGGGCGTTCCTCTCCCGGGCCGTCGCCGGGGTGCGGGGGCGCACCCTGGTGGTCAACCTCCCCGGCAGCGAGAAGGCGGCCCGGGAGAACCTCCAGGCCATCCTCGACCTGCTCCCCCACGCGGTGGCCATGCTTCGGGGGGCGGGGCACCCCCACCCTCCTCCGGCGCACCCGACGCCCTCCGGCGGGGGGGAACCGGGGGGGTAGAATCCTCACCTCCGAGGAGGCGACCGTGACCTTTCCCCCCTTCGAGCCCTATCGCAGCCGGGTGGTGGAACCCATCCGTGTCACCACCCCCGAGGAGCGCGCCCACCACCTCGCCCGGGCTGGCTATAACCCGTTTCTGCTCAAGGCCGAGCAGGTGATGATCGACCTCGTCACCGACTCCGGAACGTCGGCCCTGTCGGTGGCGCAGTGGGCGGCCATGCACGGCGCCGACGAGTCGTTCACCGGGTCGGCGAGCTTCGAGCGCTTTGCGGCGGCGGCCGAAGAGCTCTTCGGGCACCCCCACGTCCTGCCGTGTCACCAGGGGCGTGGGGGGGAGCACCTGCTGGCCCGGGCGGTGCTGCGCCCCGGGGATGTGGTCCTGGCCAACACCCTCTTCGCCACCACCCGGCAGAACTTCGAGGAGGCCGGCGCTCGTTGCGAGGACCTGCCCATCCCCGAGGCTCTCGACCCGGGCAGCCGCCACCCCTTCAAGGGGAACATCCACCTGGAGCGCCTGGCCGATCACCTGACCCGGGACGGTGGCACGGTGCGGCTGGTGGTCCTCACCGTGACCGACAACGCCCGCGGCGGCCAGCCGGTCTCCCTGGTCAACCTGCGCCAGGCCGCCGAGCTGTGCCGCCGCCACGGGGTGCCCCTGTGGCTGGACGCGGCGCGGGTGGCGGAGAACTGCTACCTCATCCGGGAGCGGGAGGACGGGCAGGGCGAGCGCACCCCCGAGGAGATCGCCCGGGAGGTGTTCTCCCTGGCGGACGGGGTGTTCATGAGCATGAAGAAGGACGGCCTGGGCAACGTGGGGGGGGTGATCACCTGCCGCGACGCCACCTGGGCCGAGGCCATCCGGGCCCGCCTGCTGGTCTCCGAGGGGATCCCCACCGCCGGGGGCCTGGCCGGCCGCGACCTGGAGTGCATGCGGGTGGCGCTCCACGAGATGTTCGACCTGGCCCACCTGACCTGGCGGGTGGGGGCCACCCGGCGGCTCGCCCGGCAGCTGCTCGCCGGCGGTGTTCCGGTGCTGGAGCCGGTGGGAGCCCACGCCGTCTACGTGGACGGCCGCGCCTTCTGCCCCCACCTCCCCGACGAGCAGTTCCCCGCCTGGTCCCTCTCCGCCGCCTACTACCTGGCCAGCGGAGTGCGCAGCTGGGAGTCGGGCAACGTCACCTACGGCCGCCTGGACCCTGCCACCGGCCGCTGGCGCTGGCCAGCGCTCGACCTGCTGCGCCTGGCCATCCCCCGCCGGGTGTACTCCGACGCCCACCTGGCCTTCGCCGCCCAGGCCCTGGTGGAGCTCCACGCCCACCGCCGGCGGGTGCGGGGGCTGCGCTGCACCTACCGCCCCCCGGCTCTGCCCCAGTTCATCGCCCGCTTCGCCCCGGTGGAGGGCGACGATGGGGTAGCATAGGGGAGGGGGGAACACCATGCTGCTCCACGACCATCCGCGGCCACGAACTCTGCCCACCTATCGCACCCTGACCTGCCCCTACAACGGCCGGCAGGTGAGCTTCTGCCGGGGGCTGTGCGCCCCGCTGGCGGGGGTTGGCGCCTGCGGGCGCCTCGCCCCCCACGCCCTGCTGGGCCGCACCCAGCTGGCCATCGCCCGCCAGCTGGCGGCGAGCGCGGGGTCGTAGCCCGGTTTTGCCCGCCGCGCCCGGGGGGAGGACCCCATGCGCCCCACCGTCCTGCAGATCAAGATCCTCCACACGGTGATCTTCTGGATGCTCTCAGGCTGCGTGCTCTACGCCCTCTACAGCGGCCTGGCCGACCGCATCACCCCCTGGACGTGGGTGGCGGTGGCGGCGCTGGCGGTGGAGAGCGTGGCGCTGGCGGCCTCCGGGTGGGTCTGCCCGCTCACCCTGCTGGCCGAGCGCCAGGGTGCCGCACGTGGGTCGGTGGCCGACATCTTTCTCCCCAGGGTGCTGGCCGATCGCATCTTTCCCGTCTGCGGAACGCTCTACGGCGTTGCCCTGGCGCTGCTCATCTGGCGAGTGGTGATGTGACGGGCGGGGAGCGAGCGAGAGTCGCGCCCTTGCCGCCCCCGCGCCGGGCCCGTCGCCCGTGTCACCTGGCCAGCGGCACCACGTAGAAGAGCACCGCGAAGAAGTGCAGGATGCTGCCGACGAGGACGAAGCCGTGCCAGATGGCGTGGTGGTAGGGCAGGCGCCCCCAGGCGTAAAACGCCACCCCGGCGGTGTACACCACCCCGCCGGCGATGAGCAGGACGAGCCCCCCCGCCGCCACCGACTGCCCCAGGGGACGCGCCGCGATGAGCACCAGCCACCCCATGAGCACGTAGAACGCCACCGACAGAACCCGCAGGCGGCCGATCAGCGTCGCCTTGAAGATGATCCCCAGCACCGCCATCCCCCACACCACGCCGAACAGCGTCCACCCCCACGGACCGCGCAGGTTCACCAGAGTGAAGGGGGTGTAGGTCCCGGCGATGAGCAGATAGATCGCCGCGTGGTCCAGCACCCGCAACACTCGCTTGGCGCGCTGGAAGGTGCCCGGGATGGCGTGGTAGATGGTGCTGGCGGTGTAGGCGAGCACCAACGTGGCGCCGAAGATGCTGCAGCCGACGATGTGCCAGGCGTCGCCATGGAGCGCCGCGAACGCCACCAGCACCGCCAGGCCGCCGATGGATAGCAGGATGCCGACGCCGTGGGTGACGCTGTGGGCGATCTCTTCCCCCAGGGTGTAGACGGGGGTAACGGGGCGGGTATTCACCACCACGCTCCGGAGTATAGCAGGTACCTGGTATAGCCTTCTTTCCTTTTCCGCTGATCCTGCTTCCGCACTCGCCCGGCGGAGTGGAAAGACCCTCCCATGCTCCCCACATCCGGATCGCCGATCGGCGTCCGGCCCGCAGGGCTCAAAAAGCCTCTGAAAAGAGAGAAGAAATCAGCTCCAGCAGCCGGTCCCACGGGCCCCGGGTTTTCCATTCGTGGTAGGTGAACAAATCCGAGACGGCAATGTCCTTGACGATCGCCCCCTCCACCGCAGCGGCAAAGGGACGATCGTAGATGACGACGTTGGCCTCGGCGTTCTTCTTCATGGAGCGGTTGGAGAAGTTGACCGAGCCGATGGTCGTCCACACCCCGTCCACCACCATCGCCTTGGTGTGCATCATGGTGGGCTGGTACTCGTAGATCTGCACCCCGCCGGCGAGCAGCTCGCCGTAGTAAAAGCGCGAGGCCCGCCGCACCGGCGGGATGTCCACATGGGGGCCGGGAACCACCACGCGCACGTCCACCCCCCGCCGCGCCGCCTCCACCAGGGCACGGCGGATCTGCCGATCGGGGACGAAGTAGGCGCTGACGATGAAGATGCGCTCCCGCGCCGCCTGGATCCCCATGTAGAGCATGAGCTTGGCCATGGAGCTCTGATCCGTCCGCGAGGACGAGATGGCCTGGGCAAGCACCTCGCCCACCGGAGGAACCACGGGGAAGTGGCGCACCCCGTGCAGCACCTCACCGGTGGTGTGGACCCAGTCCTCCATGAAGATGCGCTGCATCTGGCGGACCACCGGTCCCTCCAGGCGCACCGCCAGCTCGCGCCACTCGGAGGAAGAACGGGCGTCGCCGCGCCAGCGGTCATCGATGCCCCAGCCGCCGCAGTAGCCGATGCGCCCGTCGATGATCAACAGGCGCCGATGGGTGCGATCCCCCAGCCGGAAGATGGAAAACAGCCGGATGGGCTTGTACACCCGCACCTGGACCCCGGCGGCGCGCATCTTGTCGGTGAGGGTGGCGCCCAGCCTGGCTCCCACCCCATCCACCAGGACCCGCACCTCCACCCCGGCGCGCGCCCGCTCGGCCAGGGCGCGGGCAAAGGCCGAGGGGATTTCCCCATCGGCAAAGAGGTACGTTTCCAGGTTGATGGAATGCCGGGCGGCGGCAATGGCCGCCAGCATGTCGGGAAAGAAGCCGTCGCCGTTTTCCAGCAGCACCGCCCGGTTTCCCGGCACCATGCCGGCGCGCAGGGCCTCCAGGGAGTTGAGGAACTCCTTGCTGCTCACCCCGTAGTCCGGGTCGTACCGGTAGAAGGTGCGCTTGCCAGAGGAGACACACCCGGCGGCGGGCAGCAGCAAGGCCACCGCCAGGAGCGCACGCAGCCGGCCCCGCCCCCTCCAGCG
>JABRVY010000516.1:0-5077 GCA_039961755.1 Acidobacteriota bacterium
TCCTGGGGGAGCGTGGGAGCCGGTCGGCGGCGGAGTTGTCCATCACCGCGTTCATCACGTCCAGCTGGCCGGGCCTGGCTCACCGCGAATCTTCGCAGCCACCGCCAGCGGCCTTTACGCGAGCAGCAACAACGGGGAGTCCTGGGTTCTGCTTCCGCTGCCGGCGACCGACGTACGGGTGGTCCGGGTCGACCCGGTCAATCCGCTGGTGGTGTATGCCGGAACTGCGGGCGGCGGGGTGTTCAAGAGTGTTGATGGAGGCGCTACCTGGGCTGCCCGCAACAACGGTCTCACCTCCCTCAACTTGAACCTCTTCATCAACGACTTGGCGGTGGCGGCGGAGGCGCCGCAGCGCCTCTTCCTGGCCAGCGAGGGGGGCATCTTTCGCAGCAACGACGGGGGTGATTCCTGGCTGCGGGTCGGTACGGAGGTGGTTGGCGAGCAGGGGAGCGGTGCGAAGGTCATAGTCCTCGATTCCTCCCGGGCAGGCACCGTGTACGCCGGGCTGGTCGGCGCGCTGTGGTCGAGCTCGGACTTCGGGGCCACCTGGTCGATCTCCTATGCCAGCCCGGAAGCCGGCACCTTCAACGCCATAGCGACCGCTTCCGACGCCCCGGGTCTCGTCTTGGCCGCCACCTCAGGGCTGGGGGTGGTGCGCAGCCTCGATTGGGGTGCTTCCTGGCTCCCCTTCGACTCCGGACTTCCTGATCGCCGGGTGCTGTCGCTGGCGCGGCGGACGAGCGACGCTGCCTGGCTGGCTGGCGCCGCCCCGGGAGGGGTGTACCGGCGCAGCGGCACGGCCGCTTGGGTTAGAGAGTCCGCCGGCATCCCCAACTTCATCGTCAGGAGTGTGTCTGCTCCCGTGATCGGCGGAACACCATCGCTGGTGGCCGGAACCACCGCGGGACTCTTCTGGAGCGCGCCCGGCGGCCTCGCGGGCGCCGCTCCGCCGCTGGGGGATGCCGAAGTGACGGCTCTGGCCGGTGACGATCCCCTGCTGGTGGGCACCGCCGGGTTGGGGATCTTTCGCTGCACCTGGAACGGCGCCAACGGACCGGTGTGCGCACCATTCAACGAGGGCCTGCCCGACCTCGAGGTGGCATGCCTGGCGAGCGACGGCAGCGAAATCTGGGCAGGCACTCGATCCGCCGGAGTGTTTCGACGCCCGGTCAATGGCCCCGGATCGTGGACCGCGGCCGGCCTGGCCGCCACCAACGTCAACGCGCTGCTCCCCTCTCCTGGCGGCTGGCTGGCGGGAACGGACGAGGGACTGCAACGGAGCACCGATGGTGGGGCGAGCTGGACGCTGGTGGGAGGTGGATTACCCCCCAACCGCATTCTGGCGCTGGCCGCGTATCAGGGTCGATGGTTTGCCAGCGTTGCCATGGGCGGGGTGTACCGAAGTGAAGACGGCGGCGTGAGCTGGCAACGCCTCGGCGGCGGCCTGGGGTCCTCGCTGGTGATGGCTCTGGCCGCCGATGCCGACGCCGTGTACGCCGGCACCGTCAACGCTGGCGTCTATCGCTCGCCCGATGGCGGCGCCAGCTGGAACGCCATCAACGATGGACTGCTCAACCTGCGCATCGCCTCACTGGTGGTGGATGCCCAGGGAAGGGTGTTCGCTGGCACGGAAGGATCGGGAGTGTTTGCGCTGGCCGGAGGGCCAGCCTGCGTTCTGACCTGTGGAGCAGTGGTGCCTACCTCGGGCACGGCCGGGGCGGCGGTCACTTTCAAAGCCCATGTCCAGACCTCCGGGTGCGTCACCTCCCCCCTGCATACCTGGACCTTCGACGACGGCAGTGCGCCGGTCACCGGAGCCCAGGTGGACCACGTCTTTGCAGCGGCAGGGACCTACCAGTGGAACCTAACCGCGACAGCCGATGGGGTGAGCTGCACCTCCACCGGAACCATCCTCATCGCAGCTCCTCCTACGGTGTTTCGTTCCTTCGTCGCCGCCGTGGCCCACGCGCCGGGGGCGGGTTCCACGCAATGGCGCACCAACCTGGCGGTGGTCAACCGCAACACGGTGCCCTTGGAAGTTTCGCTGACCTTCCTCCCCTACGCGGGCGGGGGGGAGACCGTCGTGCGTCGCGTCACCATCCCCGTGCACGGCACGGTCGAGTGGGAGGACGTGCTGGTCTCGCTGTTCGGCTTCTCGGCTGCCGCCGCCATCAAGGGGAGCGTGGACATCGTCTCGTCGGCACCCCTGAACATCACCGCGCGCACGTACAATCAGACGGCCCAGGGCACGTTTGGTCAGTTCTACCCGGCGGTGGCGGCGGGTGGCGGCTACGGTTCCGGCACCGCGGTGTTCATCCCCCAGCTGAAGAAAAACGCCGCCTTTCGCTCCAACGTCGGGGTCCTCAACGTGGGCGAGGACACCGCGTCGGTGGAGGTGCGGATCTTCGATCCCGTCGGCCGGCAGGTGGGCGCGACGGTGCAGCGGGACGTTCCCGCCGGCCGCTACTGGCAGTGGGACGATGTCATGGGTCCCCGCTACGCCTCGACGGGCGACATGAACAGCGCCTACGCCGTGGTCAAGGCCTTGACCCCCGGCGCTCGAGTATGGAGTTACGGTTCGGTTGTCGACAACGCCACCGGCGACCCCACCACCGTCCCGGGCCTTGCCGGTACCGCGGTGGACGCCTTTTTCGTCGCCTCGGTGGCGCACGCCCCGGGGGCAGGCGGCACCCAGTGGCGCACCAACGTGGCCGTGGTGAACCCGTCCTCAGTGGCGGCCGATCTCACTGTCAGATTCCTGCCCTACGCCGGCGGCGGAACACCCCTGGAGCGCATCGTTCGCCTTCCTGCCGGTGCCACCATGGAGTGGGTGGACATCCTGGTCAGCCTGTTCGGGGTAGGCCCGGCCAGCTCGCTCAAGGGAAGCCTTCGGGTTTCCGCCAACGGGCCGCTGGTCCTGGGATCGCGTACCTACAACCAGACTGCGGTGGGCACCTTCGGGCAGTATTACCCGGCGGTATCCGGGTGGGACGCCCTGTTTCCCGGGGAGAGCGGTGTGGTGCCTCATCTGAAGAAAACCACGGCGTTTCGTTCCAACCTGGGGGTCATGAACCTGGGCGTCACCGACGTGCGGGTGGCGGTGAGTCTGCGCGACGCCACCGGCGCCCCGATTGGCGTGAAGGTGTTTGCCGACGTTCCCGGCGGCCGCTACTGGCAGTGGGACGACCTGTTCGCGGCGCGGTACACCGGCGCCGGCGACCGTGCCCTGGCCTATGCCGTCGTCGAACACCTCTCCGGCGACGCGCCGGTGTGGTTTTACGGCTCGGTGGTGGACAACACCACGGGGGATCCCACCACGATCCCGCTGCAGCGGTAGGGGTGGTTACCCCGGCGAGTTCTACAGGTCGTAGAGACCTTCGTCGCGGGTCGGGGCACTCGCCCCCTCCCCTTCGCCGTCCTCATCGCCGAGCTCCTCGTCGAGCTGGGGGCCCAGCTCCTCCTCCAGCTTTTCGGGATCCTCCCCCGCCTCCATGCGGCGAAACATCTCCTCCATGGAGGGGGTGACCTTCTCGCCGGAGGCCTCCGCCAGGCGCCGCATCATGCGAGCCATCACCCGCGGGTCCTCGGCATCCTTCTCATCGAGCTGCGAGGCCATCTGCATCACCTCCTGCTCGAGGCGCGCCATGGCGGCATCATCCCGGTCGCCGCCACCCTGCTGCTCGCCCCTGGCAGGGGGGGCCTCGCGCCTGCGGGAGACGGCAAAGGTTGACGGGACGCGAGTCAAGCCGGTACCCGAGCAGCGCGGGCACACCGGCTCGCGGGCTGGCTGGAGCGACAGCGACAGGAAGCTGAAAATACGATTACAGCGAGGACAGAGATACTCAAAGATCGGCATCACAACCCTCCCCGATCGCGCGTATTTTATCGTTCCACCGCCGGTAGCCGAGCGGATGGCCGGGACGGGCGCACTACAATGCCGCCGTGGATCTGGAAACCCGTCGCACCATCGCGGTTTTCGTCGTCCTGGCAGCGGCCGTGGGGGCGGTGGCCGGCTGGTGGGCGATGCGCCAGGCGCGCGCACCCCATCTCGTGGGCGTGCAGGTGGTGTACGCGGTCGGCAACGGTGGCGAGGCCAGCGAGCGGCCGGGACCCCTGTCGGCCGACACCCGGCTTACCGCCTACGCCCTCGTCACCTTCCGGCGGGGCGATGGGGGCCCCCTTCGCCACCTGTGCGCTCACCCGCGGGTGCGGCTGGAGGGGCAACCCGTCGCCGTGGAGCCGCTGTCCGCCTGGCCCGCCTCGGGAGGGATCCTGCGCGGTCTGTGGCTGACCATCGAGCCCGAGTTCCCCGGCTGGGCGGAGGTCCGCCCCGAGGATGCCCACCGCCTGCAATACAAGGAGTTCCTGGCCCCCGACCTGGGGCGGGAGCTGCAGGCCGAGGTGGAGTGGCGGGCCTACTCCGATGCCTTCCTGGCCCGGCGACTCCCCGGGACGACCATCCCCGGCGGAGTGTATCGGCTCAAGGTGCGGGTGGCGGCCTACGCCGACGAGCACGATCTGGTGCCCACCCAGTGGGTGAGCTCGGCGGGGGCGGAGGACGTGGTGACCGGCGGTGTGCCAGCGGTGGTCCGGGACGTCGAATTACCCGGGCTCGATGGGCGGCGCGCCGCGCCCTTCTTTCGCCTCTCCTGCTTCACCTTTGCCGAGGGGGTGTGGCCCGACGGGGGCCCGGGGTGGCCGCTGCCGCTCACCCCTGCCCAGCTGGTGGCCGGGCGCCTCATCGTCACCCCGGAGAGCTTCGCCGCCGGAATCGCCACCGGCGACCCTCTGGGGTACCCCTGGCGGGCGCCCCGGCGCCTCTTGGCCCGCGGCAACCGCTTCGTGCCCCCCGGCGGTGAGCCCCTCGCCTGGGGCCGGGAGGTGGTCGCCGGGGACGCCCTGCGCCGCGGCCGGGCGTACTTCGTCCTGCTGCGCGACGACGGGGACGGGGTGCTCTCCCTGGCGGACGAGGTGGCCTTCGCCTGGATGCAGCCGGGGTATGCGGCCCCCCTGGGGATCGCCCTGGGTGCCGCTGCCACCGAGCTGGAGCTGCTGCGGCTGGACGGGGAGGGGGAGG
>JABRVY010000517.1:0-1330 GCA_039961755.1 Acidobacteriota bacterium
TCGTCTACCTGGCGTTCAAGATGCTGTGGGTGGGGCGCCGCCAGGGCATGCCGGAGGTGGTGCAGCCGCTGGCGGCCGGGGAGGGACTGGGGCGCCTGCTGGTCGCCCTCGTCCTCTCCGAAGTGGGTCCTCTGCTCACCGCCGGGGTGGTCATCGTGCGGTCGGTGACCGCCATCGCCGCGGAGCTGGGAGTGATGCGCGTGCAGCGGGAGATCGAGGCGCTGGAGGTGATGGGCATCTCCCCCATCTTGCACCTGGTGACGCCGCGGCTGCTGGGTGGACTGGCCGCCCTGGCAGCGCTCAACGTGGTGTTTGCCGCCGTCGCCGTGGCGGCCGGCGTGGCGACGGCGGCCTGGCTCGGACCGGTGGCCCCCGAGGCGGTACGGCTGGCGGTGCTGTCGGCCCTGTCGCCCCAGCAGGTGGGCCTGCTGGCGGCGAAGGTCGCGATCGGGGGCATGGCGGTGCTCGCCATGGCGTGCTACCACGGGATGGAGGTGGAGGCCTCTCCCACCGAGGTGCCGGTGGCGGTGTCCCGGGCCGCGCTGCGGTCGCTGGTGGTGCTGGTGATCTGGCACGCCAGCGTCTCCCTGGGGGTGCTGGCGAGCGGGGTGGTGTGGCCCTGGGGGGCGCGGTGACCGCTCCGTCGGGGTGTGCGGCGGTGTTGCGACTGTCCCCCCATGTGGCGGTGGCGGTGGAGGGGGCGCCCTGGGAGATCGAGGAGGTCGAGGCCTGCGCCGGCCATTGGCTGCTGTTCGCGCCGGCCGGGGACAGTGGGGGAGTGGATGTGGCCCCGGCGGTGGCGCGGCTGCTGGCGACGCTGGCGGCTCCCCTGCGGGGGTCGGTGGCGATCCTGGGGCAGGACCCGCAGCGGCTGTCCTACCCGCAGGTGCAGGAGCTGCGCCGGCGCGTCGGCCTGGTGCAGGGGTGGGGTGGCCTGCTGTCCAACCGCAGTCTGCGGGAGAATGTGGCGTTGCCAGCGCTGGTGCATGGGCTGCCGGGCGGCGCCGAGGCCGGGGCAGCGGCGGCCGAGATGATGGCCAGGCTGGGCCTCGGGCACCTGGCGGAGGCGCGGCCGCACCAGGTGGATCGGCTCTCGGCCTGGCGAGCGCGGGTGGCGCGGGCGCTGATGCTGGATCCGGCCTGGTTGGTGCTGGAGGGAATCGGAGACTGGACCCCAGGCGGCAGCGCCGCATGGAGTTTGCTGGAGCACGCGGTGGATCGAGGTGCGGCGCTGGCTGTCTGTCTGTCGCGGCCGGCGCCGGCGTTCGAGCAGTGGCTGCGGGGCCGGGGAGGGCGGGTGGTAGGGTGCCGACCGGCTGCCGCCGAGGTT
>JABRVY010000518.1:0-3791 GCA_039961755.1 Acidobacteriota bacterium
CCTTCGGGCACCCCCTCTTCGGGCTGGGGGCGGTGGCCCTGCCGAGCAGGTCGGCGCCGAAGCCGCCGGCGGTGGGCAGCCCGGCCACCGCCACCGGCTGCGGCGACCAGCTGGCCGGTCGGGGGAGCGCGGGGAGAACGGCCAGCGGCGCTCCCTCTCCCCGCGCCAGCGCCAGCAGCTGCTCCAGGGTCGGGGGTTGGGGGGCGCTCGCCGGCGGCCCTCCCAGCTCCATGCGCCGCATGGCGGAAAAGGGAGTCACCCCGGCCAGGGGCTCGCGGGCGAAGGCCCAGCCGAACGCCACCGCTCCCAGCAGTCGGCCGTCGATGTACACCGGCGAGCCACTCATCCCCGCCGGCACCCCGGACCCGGCAAAGCGGGAATCATCGAGGCGGACCAGCACGGCAGTGCGCTCCGGGCCGGCGCCGTCCAGCACCCCCATCACCTCCACCGGGATCTCCCAGCGCTGCCCGTCCACCCACTCGGTGACGCACACACCCCGCTGACCCGGGCGTACCTCGGCCAGCTCAAAGGGCAGGGTGGCAGCCTGGGCGGCGAGGAGCAACGTGGCGACCAGCATGGCCAGCGGCTCAGGCCGAGACAGCCAGCGGCTGTGCCATGGCGCGACCGGTCAACGGCAGGATGGTGGGGATCTGCCGCATGAGCTGTCCCAGCTCCTCCGGCAGGATGGCCTGGCTGCCGTCGGAGAGGGCGCGCGCGGGGTCGTGGTGCACCTCCACCATCACCCCGTCGGCGCCCGCAGCGGCCGCCGCGCGGGCCAGGGGGACCACCTTGTTGCGCCGCCCGGTGGCGTGAGAGGGGTCGACGATGATGGGCAGGTGGGAGAGGCGCTGCACCGCCACCACACAGGCCAGATCCAAGGTGTTGCGGGTGTGGTCGGCGAAGGTGCGGATCCCCCGCTCGCACAGCACCACCTGGTAGTTGCCTTCGGACAGGACGTACTCGGCGGCCATCAGCAGCTCTTCGACGGTGGCCGACATGCCGCGCTTGATCAGCACCGGCTTGCGGGTCTCGCCGCAGCGGCGCAGCAGCGAGTAGTTCTGCATGTTGCGCGTGCCGATCTGGATCATGTCGGCGTGCTCCACCACCAGCTCCAGCGAACGCTCGTCCAGCGCCTCGGTGACGATGGGCAGCCCCACCTCCCGGGAGACCTGACTCAAGATTTCCAGACCACGTTTGCCCAGCCCCTGGAACGAATAGGGGGAGGTGCGCGGCTTGAAGGCGCCACCGCGCAGGATATGGGCGCCGGCGGCGCGCACGGCGCGGGCGATCGCCAGGGTTTGCTCCTCACTCTCCACCGAGCAGGGACCGGCCATCACCGCGAAGTGCCCGCCCCCCACCGGCACGCCGCCCACCCGCACCACCGTGTCCTCGGCCTTGGCCTCGCGGCTCACCAGCTTGTAGGGGTTGGAGACGCGAATGACTTCCAGCACCCCGGGCAGGTTCTCGAACAGCGCCGGGTTGACCACGTCTCGGTTGCCGGTGATGCCAATGGCCACCCGCTGGGCGCCAGGGATGGGGTGAGCCTTCAGGCCCTGGCCTTCGATGGTGGCGATGACCTCGGCGATTTCCTCGCGAGTCGCGCCAATGGTCATGACAACGAGCATTGCTCACCCCCCTCCAGACGGCGCTATACTAGCTGAGGCAGGGAGGTTGTCAACGTGAAGAGGTTGATTCTCATCGCCATCCTGTTCGCGGTCGCGGCATGGGCCGCCCAGGGCGCCTACGTCGTGATCCTCAACGACGGCAAGCGGGTGGTGGGGAGGGAGAAGTACACGGTCAAGGGGAACAACGCCCTGCTGACGCTGAAAAACGGCACCCTGGTGGCGATCCCACTGGACCACATCAACGTAGAGGCCACCGAGAAGCTCAACGCCCGCAACCTGGGGGATGCCATGCCGCTGGACTGGGCGGATGTGCAGGAGGAAGACCGGCCCGTGCCGACCCCCACCCCCACCCCCAGTCTCACCACTCTGGGGGGCATCCGCAAGGGGGTGGGCCGGCCCATCAACGAGGCCGCCCGGCCCACGCCAACCCCGGGCATTGCGTACACCGGGGCAGCGTACTCGGATCCCAGGGTCGTGCGGGCCTTCGAGGAGGGGCTGGAGCGCTCGCGTCTGTACCTGTACCGCGTCGGTCGCGGTACCCGCCCCAACTACCTGGTGGTGGAGCTGCAGGTCAACGGCAAGCCCGAGGTCAACAAGGGGCTCTTGGCAGTGTGCGAGGTGTATCACATCCTCGCCACCACGGCGCCTGACCGCACCCCCGAGCGCATCGAGATTCGCATGCTCAACGAGTCGGGGCGCGAGGCGGGCCTGTTCCGCCTGGGGCCGGAGGAGGCGGCCGAACTCGCCACCGGCCGGGTCACCGCCGTCGAATTCTTCCAGAAGCATGTCATTTTCTAGCGCCGACCTGCCGCCGGGGGCGGCGCGGGGTGCGGCGGTTGCCGTGTGTCTCTGGGTAACCCTCGTTGCGGCGTGCCGCCCGCCGCTGCCCGCCACCGAGGCGAGCTGGCGGGCCGAGCGGGAGCAGGCGGTGCGCCGGGCGCTGCCCGAGGACAGGCGCGCCAGCTTTCCTGGCCTGGTTTTCTTCCCCTACGACCCGGCCTACCGCTTTCGCGCCATGCTGGAGCCGGTCTTTCCCCCCGAATCCCTCACCCTGGGAGCGAGTGACGGCAGCCTGCGCCCCGCCGCCCGGGTAGGGCGGCTGCGCCTGCGCTTCCCGGCCGGCGAGGCGGTGCTGACGGTGTTTCAGTTGCTGGACATCCGGGACAGCTACCCGAACCATTACTTCCTGCCCTTCCGCGATGCCCTGGCGGGCAAGGAGACCTACGGCGCCGGCCGCTACCTGGAGGTCTCCCCCCTGGGTGCGGGTGTGGTGGAGGTGGACTTCAACCGCGCCTACAACCCCGACTGCGCCTACGGCATCACCGCTCGCTGCCCCATCACCCCGGAGGAGAACACCCTCCCGTTCGCCGTGCCAGTGGGGGAGCGCCTCCCCCCCGGGCACTGACGAGCCGTCGCAACGCGCCAGGGTACTCGACGCCCATGCTTACCTGGCTGCTGGCCGCCTCCGCAGTGGTGCTCCCGGTGGTGATCCCAGACCCCCGGTCGGGGCCGTCGGAGTGGGTGGTGGTGGAGGGCCCGCCAGCCGGGCAGCCGTGCGGCGCCGCCGGCTACCTGGTCCCCCTGCCGCCGGTGGTGGACCAGGCGTGGCTCGACGGGATCGTGACGCTGTCCTCCTGCGGCGCGCCGCTACTCGCCACCGGCGGGGAGCCGCCGGCGGCGGTCCGCCCCTACCTCGACGGGGTCGTCGTCGAAGGGTGGGAGGGCGAGGCTCCGCTGGAGTTTCGCCGGGCTGCCCTGGGCCTGCCGCTGGTGGCGGCGGCGAGCGATGGCGCCGCCGCCGTCGAGGCCCTGGCCGGGGGCGCCAGCGCCGTGCTGGCGGCGCGACCGCACCCCGGGTGGGAGGTCGAGCTCGAAGACCTGCTGCCGGCGCCCGCACCCGCGATGTCCGGGGGTCGGCCACTGCCCACCGGGGTGCGGGGGGGCGATCTGGCGATCGTGGCGGGTCTGCCGGCGGGGTTCGGCGGCGGCCCGCTGGAGCTGGGCGACGATTGGGTCGCCGACGCGATGCTCCTCGGGGACGAAGCCAGCGAGCTGGCGCTGGCGCGCCGGCGGGGCGGTGCCACCGTCGAGCTGCCGGCGTTGCCCCAGGGGGGCATTGCCGTGGTGCGGCGCCCGGGGGGCGGCGGCGGCGAGCTGGAGTCCGTC
>JABRVY010000519.1:0-1350 GCA_039961755.1 Acidobacteriota bacterium
GAGCTCGGGCTTGCCGAGCGGATTCGGGTGGAGTGAGAGTGTGGGTCCCGCCACGGCCCGACGCAACGTCGGGGGGGGGCCAGTTGGTTGACAGGCGGGGTGTGGGCGGCTAGGATGCGCGGCATGCGGATGTACGGCCCGCACGCCCATCGCCATTGCTACTGGGCCTGGCCCGGGAGGCGGTAGGCGGGGTGCGTCCCCGCTGGGCCGCCGGGTTCAGCGGGGAGAGAACGAACAGGCGCGAAACACCAACCTCCCCGCAAGCCGGCGGGGAGGTTTTCATATATGGAAGTAATTGCAAGTTTCGTGCCTTCAACGGCGAGTCCGGCGGGGGAGCTGGCCACCCCTCCCCCCGGCGCCACCACCGTGGAGCTGCGCGCCGATTTGCTGGACCCCGAGGCGGATCTGGCTCCCCTGATTGCCGCCTGCCCCCGACCGGTGCTGCTCACCCTGCGCTCCGCCGCCGAAGGGGGGCGCGGCCCGACCGACCCCGAGGCACGGCGGCGGTTTTTCCAGCGGGCGGTGGGGTGGCCGGCGGCGCTGTGGGACCTGGAGGCGGCCCGCGACGGGGAGCTCTTGGGGAGCGTGGTGCCACGGGAGCGGGCGGTGCTCTCCCTGCACGTCGACGCCACCCCGCCGGATCTGGAGCAGCGGGTGCGGCAGCTCCTCTCCCATGGCACCGTGCTGGCCAAGGTGGTGCCCACCGCCTGGCGGCTGGCCGACGTGCTGGCGGTGCTGTCGCTGAACGCCGGTCTGGACCACGGAGAGCGCAGCCGGCGGCGCGCCATCGTGTTCGCGACAGGGGAGGCGGGGCGGGCCACCCGGTTGCTGGCGCCCCTGCTGGGCGCCCCGGTGGCCTACGCGGCGTGGTCGGCGGGGCGGGCGGCGGCGCCGGGGCAGTACACGCCAGAGGAACTGTCGGCCCTCATCGGCCACCTGCGGGGCCGCCCCCGGCGGGTGCTGGCGGTGCTGGGGCGGCCGGTTGCTGCCTCGCTGTCGCCGCGCATGCACAACGCCGCCTACCGCGCCCTGGGGCTGCCGAACCTCATGGTTCCGCTGGAGATCGAGGAGGAGGGGGAGCTCGATGCGCTGCTCGCCCCGGCGGGAGAAACGGCCCTGGACGAGTTGGGGCTGCCCTGCGGCGGGTACGCCGTCACCATGCCCTGGAAGGAGGCGGCGCTGGGCCGCTGTTCGCTGGCGGCGCCGCGCGCCCAGCGGGCGCGGGCGGTGAATACCGTGCTGCCGCGGCTGGGCAAGGTGCTGGGGGACTGCACGGACATCGACGGCATCACCGCCGCCCTGGGCGAGGCGGGGGTGAGTCTTTCCGGGCGGCGGGCGCTGGTGCTGGGG